>CAYXGR010000359.1:1698-3669 GCA_964464525.1 uncultured Planctomycetaceae bacterium | reverse complement strand
CCCGGCCTTATGGGTCGGGTAAGCATGCCGATCACTTGAGGTGCGGCCGTCGGCCGCGCTGTGGCACCGGTTTCCAACCGGTGCATGTCATAGAGTTAGAACTTGCACTCCGATTTCCAGGGGGCATACCTGAGCGTAGTCGGAGACTCGTTACGGCCTATGATTTCGAGAGATCACCGCTCCCTCACGGTCGCGGCTCTGATCGGCCGCCCCCTCCACGACGGCGATCTCGTCGTCACACAATTCGTAGAGTTCATACACCAACCCGTCGATCCGCCGATCCGTTTCATCGATTCGTCGTTGAATGTCACCCATCAGATCGGGCGAGCGAGACCCATCCCTCCGCCGATGCAGATCGAGCATGCGTTGTACCAGATCAACAATCTGATCGTGCCGGGACCGATCCGCCGGATCGGCCCGATCGATCGTTCGAATCGGCAGGGCACGCAGCGAGCGAACCTTGACCTGTGGAAAGGCCTTCTGCCGCGATTCACGAACGGTCTGACAATAGACATAGCGGATCAGCCACGAGTTCAACAATCCCACGAGGTAGCGAACGTCCGTCCCGTCGGTGGGGGGGTAGAGCGCCAGAAGCGTATTGCGGAAGTAATCGGCGTGCTCGCGCGGTCCGACAATCGGAAACGCCGCGGTCTGTCGGATGACAAACGGGGCATCGCGGTATTTGTGTCTGTCACGAATCGTGAAATATTCACCCGGTCCCGGCTGATAGTCCAGCCTGAGGCATTTGACCGGTGGGTCGCAACGATAGCGCGAGACGAGACGGCCTTCCAGAATCGGCGTCTCGATCGGTTCTGATGTCTGATTGCTCCCAATGAGTCGATTCGAACAGTTTCCCGTATGCACACCGGGGTCCGCGACGCAATCACCCAGTGAATGCGCGTTTTGACGCAGCTTGGCCAGCAGGGCGCGATTCGCGGTGCCCGTCCACGCCTCGCCCGGTTCGCTCAGGATACGAGACATGGATTCATTATTCTGCTGATGAATGATCGTGGGCCCGTAATGCGATCGATCCGCCAGGAATGTCAGCACCGGCGTCACGGCCTCGTCGAACATCGATTCGCCCCAGTAGCGTACCTCAACCAGACCCGCGTGGCGATTGATTGTCTCCCGGACCGATCGGTAACCCTCCAGATGGCCGACCTGATCCGGCACGACGAAGGCGGTGAACCGGCGGGAGAGGTCTTGGACCGCGCGTCCGATGAAGAGTCCGTGCGACGTCATCCAACCGGCCGATTGATAGTGTTTCGCGAAATAGGCCCGCTGTCGATCCGAGATATCGACCGATTGGCGGCCGGAATAAGACAGATAGGGGGGATTTCCAATGACGGCATCGAAGCCGGAGTGATCAGAGCCGCGACCGTGAGGGAGCGGTCCCCGTTCGTTCTTGGAACTCCCCTTGCCCGATTCCTCACGGGCACGGCTCTGATTGGAAGGTCTTATGAAGACATGAGGAAACTCGGTCTGCCAGTCGAAGGCGTTGATGCGAAAACGTTCCTCCTCGTCTGAGCGTTTTATCTGCTTGCCGTCGAAGAAGTCCGGTCCGATGAGGGCGTTGCCGCACTTGATGTTGTGGGAAAGATCGACAAGGGCGCGATCGGGAATCGATTGCATCGGAACAGGCATTGCTCCGTGCCCCTCAACCGGTTCGTATTCCAGCGCCAATAGAAGGAGCGAACACCGAGCGATCGCCACGGCTCGACGATCGAGATCCACGCCGTGGATATGGTTCCGCAGGATTCGCAACTTTTCACGGATAGTCAGGCGATAGATCGGGGATTCGGGATCGGGGGTCGGGGGCCGGTGATCAGGGGTTTGGACTTGATAGATCGTTGGGCTTTTCCGGCGGGTCCAGTCGTCCGGTTCGTGAGTGATGTAATATTCGAGGTGCCAGTCGAGCAAATAGCGATAGGCGCCGAGCAGAAAGGCGCCACAACCACAGGCGGGATCGAG
>CAYXGR010000359.1:0-1598 GCA_964464525.1 uncultured Planctomycetaceae bacterium | reverse complement strand
AACCCGCCCATACCGGCCCTGTTTCTTCGCCGCTTCCGTCGGTTATGATGGAAGATGGTTTCGAACCGGACCCCCGCATTGGAGCTCATCACGTGCGAATCAGATCGCTCGCCATCGCCTGCCTCGTCCCATGCCTCGCGATCCTCGTTTCTTGCGAGGCCGACAACGGTCTCCGTCTTCCAGCCCGTGAAAACCCATCCTTCGATACAATGGGTAAAACCCTCGTCGCCCGCATCGTTCACATCTCGGACCTCCATATGGTCGACGAGGAATCACCCGCTCGCTTCGCCGGGGCACAGGTCATCACCCGCAGCGCCTGGAGGCCGTACGAGGCCTATTCGACTCAACTGTTAGACGGCATCCTACGCAGTGCCAACCGCATCCACGCCTCGGATCGGCCCGTTACCTTCCTCGTGGAAACGGGCGACGCCTGCGACAACAGCCAGATGAACGAACTCGAATGGTTGTTGGGCTTGTTCGACGGCGGCATGATTGATCCCCTGACCGGTCCGGACGACCGGTCGCCCGCGGCAAAGGCCGATCCGCTGATGGACCCGCACGCACCCTTTCAGGCCCAGGGACTCTATCGCAACGGGATTCACGGGGCCTCCGATTCCATCCCCTGGTACGGCGTGTTCGGAAATCACGACGTCTATTCGATCGGCGTGTTTCCGATTCTTGAGGACGCATCGGGGAACCGCACCGCGCCTCTCCCGTTGGATCGCCGGCCGGACATCGTCCTGCCGGGTTCGCTCGATCCCGTCGGCTTCCTCGCCCACGGAAACGTAACGCCGGCCGAGCCCGGACCGCCGAATCTGTTTGAGCTTCCCCGATTCGTGCCGCCCAACCCGAAACGAACCTTTTTCAACAAGCGCGAATTTATCCGGGCGATGTTCAGCACCAAAACCGGCCCACCGGGCCACGGATTTCCCGATCCGGAGACCGGCCCGAGTTGGTACAGCCTCGCGCCGGCACCGGGCCTACGGCTGATCGGGCTGGACACCTGCGATCCGGCGCATCAGATTCCCGGCTTCTTCTACATGGATGGCTCGATCTCCGAGGCCCAGTTGAGCTTTCTTCGAGAGGAACTGGCAGCGGCACAGGCCCGAGGCGAACTCGTCATCGTCGCATCCCACCATCCCAGCGCCTCGCTTCAGGCGATATACGGCACGGCAGTCGTCGGTTCGGGGTTTCGAGCCGTGCTGAACGAGTTTCCCAATGTGATCCTGCACCTGGCCGGTCACAGCCATCGCAACCGAGTGAGCGATCGGGAGGGGTACCTCGAGATCGAAACATGCTCAACGCTGGACTTGCCGCAGGAGGGGCGTTTAATCGAGATATGGCGCGACGATTCGGACGGCTCGGTGTCGATCGCCTATGAGATGTTTTCGCATCTTGACGAGACGGCGCCGGCATTGGGGGACGATCCGCTCCGGCTCCTGCGGACCGAGGCGCGGAAGATCGCGATGGGAGATGCCGGCGCGGCCGCACGTCAGAGCCAGCGCGATCCCAGCGGGGCCGATCCCGCGGGTGTTCCCTCAGATCGAAAGGGCGTCTATATTGTGGCACCGGTTTCCAACCGGTGACGAGTACCGAGT
>CAYXGR010000358.1:0-3692 GCA_964464525.1 uncultured Planctomycetaceae bacterium | reverse complement strand
GCGCGTCGGGATCGATCTCGCCCTCTGGTATCTCCACCACGATATGGCAACCGTCGCCGCCGACAAACTTTCCACCGCGAACATACCTTTGTACTTTAGAATGGTTCTTATCCAGCGGAATCGGCAATGTGTTGATGGCGCCGGTTCCCTCTTCAACCGCGTTGGCGACATGCGTTCGCCCACCCGGGGCCTTGCCGACCTTGCGATCGCTCGCGGCGACGCGACCAGCGGTTGACCGCTCACCCAGTGCTCGTGATCCGCCGCTCGGCGGCTCTTTGAGTAATTTTTTGGTCGTCAGATCGACCCGCGCGCCGCGCTTGAACTCCGCATACCATGGCACAAAGTCTTCCGGAACCTCGAAGGCCACTTCGAATTCATACTCAGTTCCTTTGTTTAAGACTTCCGTCTGTCCTGGGCTGAGAATGAAGTCGGTCAATGGCCCGAACCGAACCAGCCGGGCGAGCTGTGCGCGATCGACCTTGTTCGGGCCATACTCCTTGTGTGTGTAAATATCGCTCATGGCGGCGGCCAGATAGACCTTCGGCTCCGGCGATGGCTTCTCGGCCGGTCCCGGCGGCGGACCCACGATGCGGAACTGCGGCAGGCGGAAACGAATCTCCTGTTTCCCCTTCTTCACGGCGGTGTTGCTGACGCTCATGGCGCAGACGAGAAAGGTGTTGTTCCCGCCGACCGGCTCGATGGATTCGAACGAACGGGCCATCGTTCCGTCGCCGCCGGAATCCTCCGAGAGCAGTTCATCCACCTGCTGCGCCTGCCACATGGCACGAACCTTCAAGGCGTCGGGTGGAAGAAAGACGCGCGCTTCGGACTGCGGCGTTGCCCGGCCGGAATAGAGCGACAACACCAGATCGGGTTTCGCCTGGCCGAGGGGGTTTTCGCCTCCGAACCGATCCTTCGACAGCATCGTCGCGAGGCCCGCAGTGAATCGATCGGGCTTGAAAAACGAGAGGTTGTGCTCCGTGACTTTGCCCCCTTTGTCCACGGTGTAGCGTTCAAATCCGAACAGGGTGGATCCGATGGGAAGCATCTGGATCGACAACAGGGCCATGCCGACGAGGACTTCTCCCGTGAACAGGCCGCAGACGGCGCCGCCGGCACGGTCCAACATCATCGGCATGCTCACATTGTTGGGTATGAGCCGATCGGTCAGGTATCTGAGAATGAACAAGACGGCAAGAAAGAGCAGCATCAGCGCCAGCGGCAGCCCGATCCCCGGCCCGGTCGAATCCACCCACAAGGTATTGATATCTTCGTAGAATGCGAAGGCGACAATGCAGGCTACGACCGTTTCCAGGAACATGATCATGCTGCCAAAGAAGCCCTGATAGGCCCAGAAGGCCGTGATCAGAATCACCATCAACGTGACAACGATGGAAAACAGCATGAAATCAGCCTCCCGGGTGAATCGATTAGGAACAACCTCAGATTCGGAACAACTTCAAACTTGGAACTACTTCGACCCCATTCGATTAGGTTGTTCGACTTTTTGACGATTCTTTCTCTGTCACACTTATGCTCAGGCTTTTCGTGCCTTTGCCTTTTTGGAATCGGCCTGTGTCGTCACCCGCGACACCTCGGCTATGCTCGTCTGCCCCTCATACACCTTGTGCATCGCGATTTCCTGAAGGTAGAGCATTCCCTGTTTTCTCGCCTCGACCTTGAGCGTCGAGAGGGGAGCACCCTTTGCGATCAGTTGTCGCAGGGCGTCATTCAGAACCAGCAGTTCGATGACGGCGGTCCGCCCGATGTAGCCCGATCCCTGACAGACGGGGCACAGCAGCGGATTGCCCTGTTTGTCCACTTCGATTTCATCCTCGTTGGGCGGTCGGTAAAAAGGCCGGTTTTCGCCCGCTGCGAGGTTGGCCTTCTTGAGCACGTTTGGATTGGGTTTATACGCTCGCCTGCATTCAGTACACAGGATTCGCGCCAGTCGCTGGTTGGTGACGGCAAGCAGGCTCGATGCTGCCAGGGCGGGATCATTGACGCCCTGAAGATAGCGACCGAGGGCGCTGAACGTGTCCTTGGCCGACGTGCCCAGGTAGATCTTTTTGCCCTGCCGGCCGGCGACGGCGGCCAGGGCCGAGGTCTCGGTGTCCGGCGTGTCACCCGCCATGATGACATCCGGCTCGGTTCTGAGAATCGATCGAAAGCGTTTGCCAAAGCTGACCGTGCCGTTCTGGCTGTCGTAGACATGCTGAGTGATGTTTTCCAGTTCCAGAGACTTCGTGACTTCGAGCGTGTGGATGTTTTGCATGAAGGCATCGTGCGAGCGGACGATGGCGTAGAGTGTGCTGGTTACGCCACTCGCCCGAGGTCCGCTAACGACGATCACCCCCTTGGGTGCCGCCGCCTGTTGCTCGAATACATTGAGCTGCGCCGCGGTGAAGCCCAGCTCTGAAACGCGGAACTTCGCCTCGTCGGAGTACAGCTTCATCAGCATCCGCTGTCCGGCTGTGCTGCCCGAGGTCTTCACGTCTACGTCTACGGATTTGTCGCCAGTGCCCCCCGCGCCGATCGTGGCCTTGAACGCGCCATTCTGCGGCCGACGCCGTTCCTCGGGATTCATCCCGCCGATGGTCTTCAACTGGTCGAAGATGAGAGAACCGAGGGCCTCGTCGAGCGGCTCTCGTTCCCGCTCCACGCCGTCGATCTTATAGATCACCCGGACGGGCTGATCGGGCAGGAGATCCAGGCGAACATCACTTGTCCGACGCCAGATCGAATCGAAGAGCAAATCCTGAATGGCCTGATAGGCCGCATGCTCGTCCGGATCCTTGGGCCACGGCGGAGACTTTCCATCGGCGGCCTTGATGCGGGCGCGATCCTTCGAGTGGGCACGCTCCGACTTTGTTTTTTTGCCTCCCTGCGTGAGACGCTGGATATGAGACACGGTCAGGACGGTTTGCGACGGGGAGACGCGTTTGTTGTGGAAGACGACAAATAAAATCATCACGGTGCCGTACAACACGGCGAACAGGCCGAAGCCCAGCCAGAAGAGTGGCACCAGCAACCAGATCGCCAGACAGAGAATGCCCGTGCCGAAAATGGCTAGAATCCAGAAACCCTGCGGAACTCGCAAGATCTTCAGATCCTTTTGCACCCAGGCCGAGTTGTGTGCCCATAACATGAAGGCAAGGGTGAACAGGACGATCTTGAAGAGGCTGTAATGATCACCGGTCCGCGGCAGAACCGCGAGCAGTGAATCCGGCAGTGAATCGAGAATAGGGATAGCTGGCATCGGGTCGGGTTATCTCGGGTCTGTGGGCTTCCGGGTTTGAAACCCTCCATTCTACCGCAAACTCTCGTCCATTGAAACCTCAAAAGCCCCACCTGGACATACCGACACACCGGGGTTCATGGCAGAATCGGCGGTTATCCCAACCGGTTTCGGCCGGGTTTCCGTTGTAGCGCTCTTTCAGAGCTGGGTGTTTGTGATCGCGATGTCACAGGGCGGCGCTATCCGGCTGACGCCGCTTCGCTCTGCCCTGGGCTGACTTATTGCTGCCCCTTCGAGGCGAAAGGTACCTCAGGCTCGGGCTGACATGTTGAAGGCCCTTCTGGGTGAAAAGTGGCCATGCTCGCTGCCGCGTGGCCGCACGGACTGGAAGTCCGTGGCTCGTCAGGTTGATTCGCACCGGTTGGAAACCGGTGCCACAGGCTGGTTGGAAACC
>CAYXGR010000357.1:0-3721 GCA_964464525.1 uncultured Planctomycetaceae bacterium | reverse complement strand
GGTCAGATGACCCATCCTACGTCATGACACGCCCCACGTAATTATACACCCGCCAATTCCGGTTTTTGGACGTACTTTTGGACTGTCTCAATTAAATGCTTTCTATCGACCGGTTTTGTTGCGTAGTCGTCGCAACCGGCATCGATGCACTTCTGCCGATCGCCGGCCATCGCGTGTGCGGTCAGGGCGATGATCGGGCCGCTGTAGCCTTCTTGTCTAAGCCGCCTCGTTGCTTCGTAACCGTCCATGATCGGCATCTGCATATCCATCAGTATCACATCGAAAGCCTGAGTGTCGGCTACCCCATTCCGGGCCGCAATTGCGGCGTCGTAGGCGAGTTTGCCGTTCTCCTTGATCGTGACATCCGCTCCGGCCTTCTTGAGGATATGACTGATCAATCGCTGATTGTCCGGTCCATCCTCGGCCAGGAGAATGCGGCACCCTTTCAGCAGAACCTGTGACGCGCCCGTCTTCTTTTTTTCAGGTGCTGTCGGGCGGGCCTCCAGCCGGTTCGCATCCTCGATCATCTTCACGCCTTCGAGCGGGCCGGTTGCCACGGTCAGCCGGAAGCGCGTCCCGACACCCTCTTCTGATTCAACAACCGTGATATCCCCGCCGAGCATCTCGGCGAATCGCTTGCTGATCGTCAGGCCCAGACCGGTGCCGCCGAACTTTCGGGTCGTCGTGCTGTCGGCCTGTGTGAACGGCTGAAAGAGCCGGGCGGCCTGTTCCTCGGTCATGCCGGCGCCGGTATCGAGAATGTCGAACTGCAATTGGGGATTCGCCTCGTCCGGCACGAAGCGGGTGATCAGACGGACGGCACCGTGCTCGGTGAACTTGATGGCGTTGCCGATGAGATTGATCAGGCACTGCCTCAGGCGGATGGGGTCGGATTGGATGGTTTCGGGAACGGCGTCGACGTACTCGGTGTGCAGCGCGAGTCCCTTGGCGTCGGAGCGGATTTTCATCAGCTCCCTCACATCCTGCACCAACCGAAGGGGGAAGCACTCGATCTGCTCGACCGTCATCTTGCCCGCCTCGATCTTGGACAGATCGAGGATGTCGTTGATGATTCCCAGCAGGTTCTCGCCGTTGCGACGAATGGTCTCAATGGCCTCGATGCGTTGGGGGGGCGCCAGTGATAGATCTCCGTCATCACGAAGTATATCCGTGTAGCCGAGGATGGCCGTCATGGGCGTGCGAATCTCGTGGCTCATGTTGGCGAGAAATTCACTCTTGGCCCGGGTCGCGGCCTCGGCCTTCGCAACTGCTTCCTCGAGGTGGGCATTGACGCTGATGATCTCATCTTGCTGCGCTTGCAGTTCCTCCTTTTGCCCCTTGAGTTCTTCGTTGTATTGCTCGACTTGATGCTCCGCGTATTTCGTGTCCGTGATGTTGGCGCGGATGGCAACGTATTGTTTGATAGCTCCGTGTTCGTCCGTGAAGGGCACAATCGTGGCTTGGACCCAATAGAAGCTGCCGTCTCTGGCGCGGTTTTTGACCTCACCCTGCCAGGTCTCGCCACGCTGGATCGTGTCCCACAGGTTCTTCATGAAGAACTTCGGATGATGGCCGGAGTTGACGATGCGATGATCCTGACCGATGAGTTCCTCGAGCGTGTATTGGCTTATCTCACAGAACTGTTTGTTGGCATAGGTAATCTTGCCCCGGACATCGGAGATGGACACCAGGGCGTGTGCGTCGAGTGCCTTCATGAGCATTTCGGCTTGATGAGACGCCTTGCGTACTGCGGCATGCATGGGCTGGATGAACAGGAACCAGAGCAAAGGCAGGCAGCCGAGGCTGAGCAGGGTGGAGTCGGTGAGTGCCTCGATCCACGGAGCAATGTCTGTCGGCAGCAGGATCGGCAACACGAACATCGAGCTGGTCTCGACCACAAATATCGAGATTATGACCGTGAGGAGGATACGCCTACGACTCCAGTGGGTGCTTATCTCGTGTTCGGTCATGTACATCGAGGCCGGGCCCTCCCGTTTGCCGGCGAATGCCGAGGCAGCCGCGTAGGCACATTCTGTCTGTCGCGGCGCGCATGCCTGTCCTGGTTCATGCCATTCCCTTTCTCTACTCCCCGGCCCTTGATTGGCATTGGTTGGTCCTCAATCCCTCGATTGATTGATCGTCATTTTGGGATAAGGGCTTGATGGATTGGATTGCAGGGGTCCGAGTAGTGCATCGGGTCCGATAGTTCGGGAATACGGGCCCTGTCGGGTTGAGCGATGACTGCTTTCTGACTCCGATTTACATCGGCACGGCTCTGATTACACTGTGCGCGACGGTTACTACACTCGCGCCGATTGGAAACCGGCGCCACAGGATCATATATGCTATAGGGCCGTGCGAGATTCTGGTGCGTTTTGGTGTTCGCAGGGCCGCACGGGCTGAAGGGGTCCATGACACGACAGGCGGAACTGTGGCACCGGTTTCCAACCGGTGCGAACCACTGTGGCGAGCCACTGTGACGAGCCACGGACTTCCAGTCCGTGCGGCGGGCTGAAGCCCGTGGCTCTTCCTCTATCGCACTATCGCGTATGCCTATATAGAATTGAAAAGACCCTACGGAGAGACGATGACACGAAGTCGCGTTGCCATTATCAGAACGAAACCGGCCACGGTTCTGTCCGATTACCACGAGCTGATGAACCTCGCGGGCTATCAGGATGTCGTCGCCAAGGATGCCGACACGGGACTGAAGATCAACATCAGTTGGCACTTCTTCTTCCCCGGCAGCTCGACGACGCCCTGGCAGCTCGAGGGGGTCATCCGGGCGATGAAACGGGATGGGTACGATCCCGAGCTGATCCACGGTTGCCACAATCGGACGGTCGTCATCGATGCCCACCTCGGCGAGCGGGAGAACAAGCAGGTTCAGGTGACCGATGCCCACGGTCTGCGGAATGTGCATCTGTACGAGGGCGAGGAGTGGATCCACATCCGCGACGCGGTGGGGGATCTGGCCGACGACTTTATATGTCTGAACGATGTCTATCCCAAGGGGTTTTATATTCCCAAGCGGTTTATCGGCGAGAATATCATCCACCTGCCGACGATCAAGACACATATCTTTACCACGACGACCGGGGCGATGAAGAACGCGTTCGGTGGGCTGTTGAACGAGCATCGCCACTGGACGCACCCGGTCATCCACGAGACGCTGGTCGATCTGTTGATGATTCAGAAGCGGATTCATCGCGGGGTGTTCGCGGTGATGGACGGGACGTTCGCGGGGGATGGGCCGGGGCCGCGGTGCATGATTCCGCATGTGAAGAATGTGCTCCTGGCGAGTGACGATCAGGTGGCGATCGACGCGGTGGCGGCGAAGCTGATGGGGATGGACCCGATGTCGATCAAGTTCATCCGGCTGGCGCATGAGAAGGGGCTGGGCTGCGGCGACACGCGGGAGATCGAGATCGTGGGGGATGTGGACGCGGCGAAGGAGAACTGGAACTTCGTCGGCCCGTTCAAGAAGATGACCTTCGCGTCGCGGATGCAGCACAAAATCTATTGGGGGCCGCTGAAGAGGCCGGTCGAGTGGTCGCTGAAGACGGTGCTGGCGCCGTGGGCGTATATGGCAAGCGTGATCTATCACGACAGCCTGTGGTACCCGCTGAATGCGCGGAAGAAGATGCGCGACGTGCTGGAGAGCGACTGGGGGCGGCTGTTTCGCAACTGGGAGAAATTGACGCCGGACGAAAACGGTTTT
>CAYXGR010000356.1:0-3733 GCA_964464525.1 uncultured Planctomycetaceae bacterium | reverse complement strand
ATTCGTTCATGGCCGTTACGAAGCGTCGCCTCCCGGTCGTTGCGCATAACAGACCGCATGCGGCTCAGGCGATGTCACATGGACAGGACTCGACCAGCGAATCATGCGATTGCGCCGCCGGCCGTGCCGTATCTCGCAACCACTCGGCCCCGTAGAATGACCGAACCAGGGAAACGATTCACACAAGGAGTCAGCACCGCATGAGTATTCAGGGCCCGTCGGAAACCCGGGGCACCATCTCCAAAAAGGGCAGTTCCCCGCTGCACTTCCTTCGGGTCATGCGTTACTCGAAGCCCTATCTGCGTTTTCTCTACCCGGCCCTCGCCTGCGTCGTCTTCGTCGCATTCACCTATTCCCTCAACCTCGTCGCCCTGCTGCCCATGATCAAGGTCATCGTCGAGGAGCAGGGAATCCCCGCCTGGACCCACCAATACATCGCCGAACAGCGGCTCGATGTCAGCTTCAAGGACAAGGGGGGTAAGCTCTCGATTCGCGAGATCGATTCCGACTCCCCCCTCGCGGATGCGCTGCCCGACTGGGATCCACTCACACTCGCGCTCGCGCGCATCGACGATGCCCCCCTCCCCTCCGATAAACTCCTGCGGCGACTGGCCTCGGACGATTTCGACGGCTCGCTGCGGCTCGGTTTCGATTTCATCCACGACGGACAGCACGTCCAAACCGAAGTCTCCGTACCCCCACGGCCCGTCCCCCGGCTCCACAAATTCGCCCGTTGGATCGTCTCCGGGCTGCCGGAAACGAACGACCCCGACGCGAAGATGAACACCCTCATCATCCTCCTCGTCGCCGTTCTGGTCGTCGGGTTCACCGGTGCCATCTGTCGGTTCTTCGGGGAATATCTCATCAGCCTCGTCGCCGGTCGCACCGTCGTGAACCTCCGCCGCCACATGTACGACCGCGTCCTCCAACTCCCCGTCGCCCACTTCGCCCAGCACGGCGTCAACGACCTCGTCTCCCGCTTTGTGCAGGACAGCCAGGATGTGTACCGAGGTCTCAATTTCGTCTTCGCCAAGTCCCTTCGCGAGCCACTCAAGGCCCTCTTCACCTTCGGCACCGCCCTCATCCTCGACTGGCGCATCACCCTCCTCGCCGTTGTCGCCGCCCCTCTCGGCGCCCTGCTCATCCGCAAATTCGGCCGCCGCATCCGCAAGGCCAACCGAAGGCTGCTCCACAACTACGGCCGCATGCTCGCCGCCCTCGAAGGCGCCCTTGGTGGAATCCGCGTCGTCAAGGGCTACGGCATGGAAAAATACGAGCGTCGCCACCTCTTCAGTGTCGACCAGGCCATGCTCAAGCAACAACTCAAGATCTCCCGGGTCGAGGCCATGTCCAGCCCCGTCTTCGAGATGATCGGTCGCGTCGCCGCCACCTTTGCCATACTCTACTTCGCCAAATTGATGCTTGACGGAGAGATGGCATTCTCCAAGTTTGCCGTCCTCGGTGCCTGTATGGCCGGCATGTTCGACCCCATCCGCAAGATGTCCTCCTTCTACAACCGGATGCAGCGCGCCAACGCCGCCCTCGATCGCGTCTTCGAGGTCATCGACCTCCCCGTCCAGGTCGAAGACGACCACAAAAAACCGGCCCTGCCCCGGCTTGCCGACGCCATCGAATTCAAGAATGTCTCCTTCACCTATCCCGGAATCGACAAGCCCGCGCTCAGCGAAATCAACCTCACCGTCCGCCGAGGTGAACGCATCGCCTTCGTCGGCCCCAACGGCTCCGGCAAGACCACCTTGCTTTCGCTCCTGATGCGCTTCTTCGATCCCGACACCGGCTCACTCTTCTTCGATGGTCGCCCCGTCCGGGACTATTCCCTTGCCTCGCTTCGCGGCCAGATGAGCCTCATCACCCAGGACACCGTCATCTTCGCCGACACCATCGCCAACAACATCGCCTATGGCGACGAGCAACTCCTCCGCCGTATTGTGCTTCGGAGCCGCCATCCCGATCGCGGTCAGGCGCTCGATTCACATGAACAACGCATCACCGAGGCCGCCTGTGCCGCCTACGCCGACGAGTTCATCCGCGACAAGCCCGACGGCTACGACACCCTCGTCGGCGAACACGGCGCCACCCTCTCCGGCGGACAGAAACAGCGCATCGCCATCGCCCGCGCCATCCTGCGGAATGCCCCCATCTTCATCTTCGACGAGGCCACCAGCCAGGTAGATACCGAGAGCGAGCAGAAGATTCACGACGCCGTGGAAAAGTTCCTCGAAGACCGTACCGCCTTGATCATCGCCCATCGGTTTTCGACGATTCTCCAGGCCGACCGCATCGTCGTTATGAGCCAGGGCCGAATCGTAGACACCGGGCCCCACGACGATTTGATCCATCGTTGCGAACTCTACCAATCGCTTTATCGAAACCAGATCGTGGAAAACGTATCATCGGCGGAGGGATAGGTTCAGGGATCGAGAATCAGGCGACGGACCTCCTCGATCGGGAGGAGCGTGGAGCGAACCCGGGAATCCTCCGTGGTGTCCAGGTTGACCGCGTTGTCCGCCGTAAACGGGCCGACGGCCGTGCGGATGAGGGATTCGCAGCAGCCGCCGGTTTGGAGGATTGTCCCCAGATCGCGGGCAATCGCGCGGATGTAGGTGCCGCGGCCGCAGTGGATCTCCAGCCGGAGGCGGGGCCATTCGTAGTCCAGTACCTCGATCCGGTCGATCCGCACCCGTTTCGGTCTGGGCTCGACGTGGATTCCCCTTCGGGAGAGTTTATAGCTTCGGACCCCGTTGATCTTGACCGCGCTGTATGCGGGCGGAATCTGCTCGATCTCCCCTATCATCCCCGAGACGGCCGATTCCACGTCGCCTCGTGAGACCGGCATGGCGGTTGGCACAGGCTCGAAGGGATGCTCCGGATCGAGCGTCGCATTGGTAACGCCCAGCCGGAGGGTTGTTCGATAACACTTGGGTAAGGCCATCAATCGCTCAACCAGCTTCGTCGCCCGACCGACGCATCCCAGGAGCACCCCTTCGGCAAATGGATCGAGGGTGCCGGCATGGCCGACCTTTCGCAGCCCGAAGACGCGCCGAAGACGATATACCGTACGTGCGGAACTAGCGCCCGTTGGCTTGAAGAGATTCACGAGACCCGAAATGGAGCCAGGATCGGTTTGATTCATAGAGACCACACGTCGGAACGCAATCTCACGGATGCCGGATGCCTTTGCATCCATCCCATGATACCATGAGCACCAAACCCATGAAGAACCACGTCATCATCGCCGGATACGGCATCGGCGGCCGCTTCATCGCCGAATACCTTCAGGGGAAGGGGATCGCGTTCGTCATCGTCGAGACGAATTCCGAGACCTGTGACTCCCAGCGGATCCTCGGTGTGCCCGTGATTCATGGGAGCATCGCGGACGAGGGCGTTCTTCGCCGCGCAGGGATCGAGCAGGCGTCTGTGCTGGCCCTGTCGATCCCGGACGAGCAGGCTGCCCTGCTCGCCACCGAAACGGCCAACGCCATCCGGCCGGAAATCCATATCATCGCCGCTACGCAGCACACCTCGACGGGGTTGAAGGCCCTCCAGAATGGCGCGGATGAGATCATCGTCGCCGAGCAGGCCGTCGCCCACGAGTTCTACCGGCGCATCGACGACTACCTGTCCACAACGACCACGCCATCCAAGGGGTAAGTCACCCTCTAGCCCGCATTTCTCACCCATTGATCAGAGCCGCGACCGTAAGGGAGCGGTG
>CAYXGR010000355.1:0-3737 GCA_964464525.1 uncultured Planctomycetaceae bacterium | reverse complement strand
CGCGCCCGGTTTTCCGCCGCAAGCGAAAAATATTCCCCACCGGATCGAGATCATATCCATCCATAATCCACCGAGGCACATAGCCCGCAGCATCGCTGCACACATACGCAACGCCACGATCGACGAACGGCGCCAGCGTCTTGGGCGATAGCTCGATAACCGGCTCGGTCGGCGTCGTATCCGGTCCCGCCGTCAGCGTCACACTACGACCGAGTCCCTCCACGTCGCGAACATAGACAAGCATATTGTGAATCGTGCTGCCGGCGATCAGGAGACCGTCCGGCCCGGCCTGCTCGAAGGCCGACCGGGCGAATTGCGAAGCGCTGGTTTCGCCATTCTTTCGTGGGCGAATGAAATAGGCATTGGTATCGCGAAAGGGGATATGCCGCTTGACGCCGATGGAGATGTCGAACCGATGGAGCGCAGCCGGGGCGACTTCATAAACCGCGATCGGCAGCAGCGCAAGGATGATGCCGACGACGGCCCGACTCGTGGCCTTTCCGATGATGCACGGAACAGCGAGGCCGATGAAAAGCGAGAACAGCACATAACAGGGCATGAAGAAGACAAATTGATCGGGCACGAGATAGCGGAATGCAAAGACGAAATTAATCCCGAAGAGACACGCGGTCACAGCGGCGAACCAGCGCAACCGGGTATCCTTCCACGTCCACCAGAGGCCCAGCGGCGCAAGCAGGGCAAGCGGTGTGGGGAAATTCATCGCAAAATACTGCACAGCACGAAGACATTGATGACCAATGGGAAACGAGAAGTTCGTGATCGCCCTCGCCCGCTCGGCCGGCCCGACCAGGGCAAGCTTGAGCGATTCGAGAATCGGCTGACCGCCCAGGATGTCCTGAAACACCAGCCCGGAATAGGGCAGAGAGCCAAGCAGCCAGGCGGCGCCTGCGACCGGGAGGAAACCGAATCCGCAAACACCCGCACGAATGGCCCAGACGAAGACGCCGACATAGGCGGGCAGATGCAACAGGGCAAAGTGATGGTTGGCAAGATTCAGACCGTTAGCCAGCAGGGCAAGGACCAGCCAATAGGCCCGCCGCCGCGTGAAGAATCGTTCCAGTAGCACGAGTTCAACAAGCAAACCCACCGTGTAAAGCTCATACACCTCCGCGATGACCGCATGGGTCCAGAAGGTGTGGCCGACGGCGAGCGAGATCGTGCCGATCGTCGCCCCGACGCGCGAGCGCGACAGATGAAGCAGCAGGTGCATGGCCAACCCGAGCGTCGCCGCCCCGCAGACGGCGGAAAACAGGTTGACCCGATGGGCGAAATTGCCGAGCGGCAGGCAGGCGAATCCCTTCGCGAGAAGGATATACAGTGGATGTGCCAGCGGCAGCCCCAACTCGCCGCGCAGATCACAGTGCCAGACGCGGAATTGGAACATCCCGCTGTCCTGCCAGAGGGCCCCCGGCGCACAGGTCAGTGCATAGAGTGCCAGGCCCCCCAGCGATGCGGCGGCGACGAGCGATCGGCGATTGTCAACCGGTGGCGTGTTAAGCGTCGTCATCGAGGCAGTCTCGGCGTATCACTGCGGCTAGACTTCGATACCGTGCTCGGCCAACATCGCGCGGAGGGCGGGAATGGATTGACTCTTGTCGAGACTCTCCGTGGCCAATGTCAGACCGAATTCCTGTTCCAGTGCGCCGATCAGGTTGATGTGGTTCAGGGAATCCCACGTATCGATCGTGTCCGGCGTCAGGTCGTCCGTCACCTGCTCCGCCGGAACCTGGAGAATCGTGCCGACAATTGATTGAAACTTTTCTTGGGGGTCCATCGTCATTCCATCACGGTGTGTCGCCCATAACCTTCAACGTAAGCCAGTCCGGCATGGGCGGTTGTTCGTCGCTCAGATCCCGTTCCCACAGTTCAACCCCGTCGTCCTCGCCCGCCGCTGTGAACCCATTGTCCCCGTAAAAGGTAGCGAAGGGCGTGTTCTTCGCCGTGCGTTTCAGTTCGGCAACAATACGCTCGGCCCCATTCGACCGGGCTCGATCCGCAATCCAGCCGATGAAGGCCTGCTCCACCGTGCGTCCGAGCACGCGGCAACTCATCAGCAACAAGTGCAATCGGTCGGTTTGCTCCGCACGATCATGCCGCAGGACCGCCAGCCCGACGACCCCATTGTCGCCGAAACGATCCGCGAGGGCAAGCGTGATCACCTCGTGGGCCGCATCCCCCATAAATCGCTGGATGTCATCTTCGCTGCATCGCACGGTGTGCATATTGAACTGATTGGTGCGATTCGTCATCTGTGCCGCGCGGGCGACGTGGGCGGTATGATCAACGAAGAGCGTCATCTTCATCTCGAGCCCGCGATAGAACGTGGGTAGATCAACCGCCTGCGCACGAACCACTTTTCGATCCGCCTCGGCCTTGTAGAGCCGGCCGCGCGATCGATCCTCCTCCGAAAGATGCCACTGGTCGAAACAGTCGAGCGACTCGATCACACCGGGATAGGCAGCCGGATCGCTCGGCAGTTGTACCGTCAGCACGTCCGGCAGCGACGTCCGCATCAGCTCGCACTCGACCGGGCTGTCGTCGATGAAGACGAAGCTGTCGAGGCCGAGGTTCAGATCCTCCGCGATCCGCCGGACGTTGTCGGGCTTCGGCAGCCAGTCGATCCGCATGGCCGCGAAATGCTCGGCACGCAGCAGCATATCCTGATGGTTATCCAACACATCCTTGACGGAATCCGGCTCGTTCTTGCTGGCCAGGGCGAGCACCACGCCACGATGGTACAAATCGAGAATCCGCTCCTGAAACGCGACGAACGCGTTTCCCGGAAAGTCGTGGCCCAGGGCGATGCCGTTCAGCCCCACGTCGCCGACGACTCCGCCCCAGAGCGTGTTGTCGGCGTCGAGCACCAGCGCCTTCTTCGTGAGGCCGTACAGCGGGCGAAGATGACAAACGTAGAAACCGGCGAGCGGCCAGAAATGATCGCTGGCGACGGGGATGCGGGCGAAGAGGGCCGTCCGCGGATCGCACCAGCGCGCGCGGCCGTGGCGCGCGACCAGCGCGTCGTAGTCCATCACGAAGACGTTTTCGAACGCCCCGGCCAGTTCATCGAGCCGGGCATTGGCCCGCGCGATCGATTCGGCCTGCGAAAACGCCGCCTTACGGTCAGCCATCCCCAACGCCGGCGTCGCGGGCAGGTCATAGTTCTGAATGAGAAGAGTGGCAGATGAATGCGAGCGAAACGTGCTCAGCGCGGCCTGCAATCGCTCAAACCAGTCGTCCAGCAACCGATCGGCGTCAGCCCGCGTCAGACCGGCAAAGCCCCGATAGAGCACCGGGCAGACATCCTCAAGCCGAACGGCCAAAAGCACCGCATCGGGCTTGAACGCGGCAAGCCCCGAAGCCGCGTCGATCAACTCCTGCTCGAATTGGCCGAAGGGGCCGACATAGGTATCAAGGCAAAGCCCGGCACGAAGGGCCTGCAATTCGAGTGCGGACTGGAATGGTTCAAATGTAAAGGAGGCCACGCACCCCAGACGAATCGACACCCGCCCCAGGCTTTCACGCAAAGAGGGCAAGTACGCCGCCGCCCGCCGGATATTCAACAACGACGGCCCGGCCGCGAAAGAGTCAAGCAGCGCCCGAGCACGCACGGGATCCGGTGGTTGGAAAGGCTGCATCTCGCTATCCATTCACGCCGAGACCTTATCCACTTGAACTCGTCGTACTTCTGGGCAAATTGCTGGATCGCCAAGTCCTAA
>CAYXGR010000354.1:1277-3763 GCA_964464525.1 uncultured Planctomycetaceae bacterium | reverse complement strand
CTAAGCGATCTTTCGGGCCGGTTCTTCGGGGCCGTGGGCAAGTGTCTGTGGGTGCATGACACTCTACGCGGGTTATAACCAGACCTCCGGCGCGTCAATGTGGTTTCTTCCTGGTGCAGGCTATTGATCATCGACCCACCCACCCGCTCGCTTGCGCTCGGGGCTCGGACTCGGGGCTCGGATTCGGGGATCCGCGTGATTAACAGATGGGTCTGGTGACCCATCCTACGCTGGGTTTGCTGGTTGCGTGCACTGTCATGGCCCCAGTGTCTGTCCCCATCTCTTTCAGCCCTTTTCTACGGGCATTCTGAATCGACTCATCGCGCTGATGCCGAATGGTGATATCGGTCGATGCTTATGTGTGCGTGTATCATTGCAATCGGCGCACGGCATGGATTAGAATGAACACCTGATCGGGGTTGTCTTTCTGTCATGTTCGATCGCGAAAGCGCAAATTCGTTGAACCGATAATCTTGAACCCCGGGAGCCGAGCGGTGCATGCCTGCTGGGCGAACTCCGAGCACTCGGAGCGGTCCGGCCTTCCCGCAAGCCGCCCACTTAGATCAGATGGGTTCAAAGAATTTGCTTTCGTCCGGCATTGCGATGGATGGACAACCTGTCTTTAACAAGACCCGCTTCGCAAACATGCGAGACGGGTTTTGTTTTTTCCCGGGGGAACATCGGCGTCCCGCCGGTTCTTACAGCGGTCATTATTCCGTCAAGGTAGCACGGCTGCCTGAATGCTCGGGTGCATAATAAAATCGGCGATGATCTCGTCCGGTTTGAGTCGGGCTTTTCCGTTGTAACGCCCTTTCAGGGCTGAATGTTTTTGATCGCGATGACCCAGGGCGGCGCTTCGCTCTGCCCTGGGCTGACTTGTTGCTGCCCCTTCGGGGCGGAAGGTATATTCTTCCCTTGCGTTCGTGGCAATTGGCATGTTCCCTCGCCGCATGAAATGTCATGGACCCTGAATGCCAAGCCAGTGCGGCATGAATCGTACGGCGAGGTGCAGCAACCCGAGGGTGTAGAGACCGGCCATAACGTCGTCCAGGACCACGCCCCAGCCGCCGGGCAGGTGTCGTTCGATCCAGTTGGCCGGCCAGATCTTGGCGATATCGATGGCCCGCTCGATGAAAAAGGCGGCGGTTACGATCTGCCAGGTTACGGGCAAGGCTATCAGGGCGATGAGATAGCCCGGCAACTCGTCAATGACATTTTTCTTGCTGTCCTTCTCGTTGAGGACGCGGTCGGCCTCGCCGGCGATATAGATCGAGAACCCCGTAAATAAAATCACTCCGGTGATATATATAGGGAGGGTCAGCTTCAGGACCAGCATGAGCAGCAGATACAGTGGTACTCCCACGACGGCGACGGCGACGGTTCCGGAGGCGATGGGGACGAAGCCCACATAGGCCAGCGAGCCAATCAACAGGATCAGTCGGTCATAGGCGGATCGGGGTGGGTCGATCATGATTGGGTCGAGGATGTATCCGACAACAGGATGCCCAGACGACGACGGACTTCGGGCGTGATGTGCTCGGGGCGGGTCCAGACGGCCAGCCGCAGGGCCTCTCGACAGCCGCAGCCCCGCGGCTCGGATTCCGCCATCGCCCTGAGCGCCACCTCGATCAGCCGTACGGACCTCGCGGTGGCGTGCTCGACGTTGCCGATGATCTCCTTCAGCAGCGCCCCCTTGTCCGCCGCCGCGTCGTGCGGCCGCCAGCAATCGTAGTCGGTCGGAAGGCCGATCAGGGCATAACAAATCTGAGCCTCGCGGGCCAGCTTCGCCTCGGGCATGCAGGTCATCCCGATCAGATCGCCCCCCCATGAACGGTGCATCCGGCTCTCGGCGATCGTCGAAAAGGCCGGACCCTCCATGCACACATAGGTGCCGGAGTCATGAATCGTTACATCGAGCGACGCCCCGGCATCGAGCAGGATCTTTCGCAGGCACGGGCAGAACGGCTCGGCGAATTCGACATGCACGGCGATGCCCGGCTCGTCGAAAAACGTGGTGGCTCGGCGCGTCGTGCGATCGATGATCTGATCGGGGATGACCAGATCGCGCGGACGGATCTCCTCGCGCAGGCTGCCGGTCGCCCCGCTGGCGAGGATGTGGGTGACACCCAGAGATTTCAATGCGTAGATGTTGGCCCGATAGGGAACGGCCGTGGGGGACAGCGTGTGATGGTTGCCATGCCGCGGCAGGAAGGCGATCTCGGCTCCTTGCCAGACGCCTCGGATGATCTGGGCGCTGGGTGGGCCGAACGGGGTCTCGATATCGTGTGGCTGGCCGTCGATCTCCCCGGCCAGCGCATGGCCGAGTCCCGTTCCGCCGATCAGACCTATGATGGGTTTTGCCATCTATTCATCCTCAGTCGTGGGTGGCCGTGCTTGTTCCCCACCCTTTTCTTTTGAGAAAGGATGGGGCACCCATGCACTGCCAAGGGACGATCCTTGTGGATCGTCCCTTGACAGTGCCACCC
>CAYXGR010000354.1:0-1177 GCA_964464525.1 uncultured Planctomycetaceae bacterium | reverse complement strand
GGTCAAATCGGACTCGGGCGGATGCCTCACGGCCCGATTCCGCCTAAAATAGGGTCGATGGTCAGGCGGCGCGAGACATTCAGTTCGGAAGAGTTGGCGATCGTCCTGAGCAACTACGATCTTGGAATCGTTCAGGAGGTGACCGAGTTCTCGCACGGTTCGCACGCGGCGGCGAAGATCGTGGTTGTGACCGATCGCGGGAAGTTTATCATCAAGCGCAGGCCCATTGGCCACGACGATCCCTATCGCGTCGCGTTCGCCCATTCCCTTCAGCGTTATCTCGCATCGAAAAACTTTCCGCTGCCCCACTTGATCGGCACGCGGGACCAGAATAACTCGATGCTCAAGATCGGCGAGGCAATATACGAGACGTTCGAGTTCATCGAGGGTGAGCCTTACAACGGCGGGCTCGTCGCCACCTACGAAGCGGGTAAGACCCTCGGTCTCTATCACCGGTTGATCATGCATTATCATTCCGAGTGGGATCCGCCTCGGGGGCACTATCACGATTCGGAGATGGTCTATAACGCTTTCAAACCCATCGGTGAGATATTGATCAAACGGCCCAGCGCCCAGGGTCGCGAACAGGAGTTGATCGATCTGCTCAAGGCTCTGCGTCGCTATTATTCCAATGCCGCCAAGGCGATCAATGAGCTGGGTATGCAGGAATGGGAGAGCCAGATCGTCCATTCCGACTGGCATCCGGGGAACATGTTGTTTCAACAGGAGCATGTCGTTGCGGTCATCGACTACGATTCCGCGCGATTCCGTCCGCAGGTGATGGATGTCGCCAACGGCTGCCTTCAGTTCTCGATGGTGACCGGCGGCCGCGACTTGTCGAAGTGGGAGGCCCGAACGGACCAGGTGCGGGCGAAACGATTTCTCCGAGGCTATGACGAGATGAACGTGCTCAGCAAGGCGGAATTGAAGGCGATACCGCACCTGATGCAGGAGGTTCTGATCGCCCAGGCGATCCAGCCGATCCTGCGGACGGGCACATTTGCCGGTCTGGACGGATTCGAGTTTCTGCAGGTGATGCGGAACAAAATCCACTGGCTTCGGAAGAATCAACCCTGGATCGATTTCGACGTGCAGGATGGGGAGGGGCGATGATCATCGGACCCGCTCGCTTGCGCTCGGGGCTCGGATTGGATGCGCGCCCTTTGGGGTGAACGCC
>CAYXGR010000353.1:0-3788 GCA_964464525.1 uncultured Planctomycetaceae bacterium | reverse complement strand
AGGGTGGGGAATCGCGTTGAGTGATCGGGCGCCATGCTTGCACGACCCGGCCTTTAGGGTCGGGTATGCATGCCAATCGACTGGGTTGCAGCCTGCGGCCATCCCGGCGCAACGGGATGGCGTTTGGCAGGTTCCAAACCTGCGACTCGGTTTTTTGACGCGCTCTCATCCCATGGGGCTACTCATCCTCAAAACATGACCGGTAGATCATGATTGGCGGCCAGCGCGCGGGCACGATTGATCGAAATCCAGGGGTCAGCGCTGATTTGATAGACGATCAACGGCCTGCGTGCGCAGAGTTCGATGACCGGGCTTCGATTCTTCGCGAGCCCCTCGGGCGACACCCTCAGCAGGAGTCCCAGATCGGCAATCACATAGGCGCCGGGTTCATCGATGCGGAGATATTCGGTGGCCTTGAGTCGGGCTCGGGCCGAACCGATCGAGATGGGTGCTGTCGGATGCATGGGCCATTCCTCGTTCAGCCTTGAACCGTGGAACGCCTGTTTGATTCCGTAATGCCCGGATCATGACACCGCGAGGAGACGCCGCGTCATGATTGAAAACAGAGTCTGCAATGCAATCCCCGGTTTGTCAAGAGGGCAATCCTCCTATTTCGAAAATAAGTCAGCGCGTGTCGGACTACAGACGTCGCAATATCGGACAGAGATTGTCTATATGGCGAGGTAATTGCAGACATAGGTTGTCTATATGGTGTTGTAATTGTGGACAGGGATTGTCTATATGAATAAGCCCTGAAAGGGGGACAGAGCAAAGCCCAGGGCAGAGCGCAGCGCCGCCCTGGGTTCCCGGCCCCCTCGCACTCAGCCCTGAAGGGGCGGTACATCCCAGACGTCTCACCCGGCCGGAGGCCACCCCTTGGGTTCGGATCGATTCGTCGGAATGATTGAGACCGATGTTGGAAGGTACCTGAGTGCCACCTCGATGGGGCGTCCACGCAAGAATACATATGCCAAGAATAAATGATGGAGAACGTAGTAACTGTACTGACTAATTGGGAATACGTAAACGAATGACAGGACGGGAGTTGAGGACGGCAGTGCCATTGCATCCTGACACCTTTTCCTCGATGCGGGTCCGATACCCAGAAGACGATATAAAGACGATTAAGTATAATTCCGAACACATTCCAGGTCGGGAGATTTGTGAGTACGTGTTTGGTGTCCGGTAGCGGGAATGTGTGATGCCGTCCACTGATCAATGAGGAGTCTGCGCTCCCGTGCGGCAGGCCCAACAGTTCGCGGGTTAATGCTCGATGCGAAGATCCATTCTGTTGTGATCGAAGCTTGCATGAGCTGACAAACAGGCCAATATGGAGTACACTACGATGCATCAAAATGATGGGAAACGACTCGTGTTTGTGGCAATTGCCATCATGGGCTCACTCCTGACTGGTTTGGGGGCCAATTGTGGCTTTACACTGACGCCGAGTCAAAACAATGGCGCGGCGACCGTCAAAGTCGCCGCCGATTTTACCAAAGAGGTATCGGCCAGGGCCAAAGGTGATGCGGCGAAACTGCCATGCCCGTCCACCCCAGCAGGTTCTGATGAACCGAGTTTTCAGTCAGGGCTGGATTGTGATGGAAACGGTGGCGTCGTCCGATACATCACACCGACGTCGTTCAAGGTCGCCATTCGGAGCCTTGTCTTTATCGATACGACAGGGCAGGCCTTGGATGTCATCGCCGATACAAATACATTGGCCGATTCCATTGTTCTTGACCTAAGCCAACCCGTCACGCTGGAGACACCGATGTTTCCGCCCGGGGCCTATCCGACCTATCGTGTGGAGATCTATTACTTCGAACTGCAAATGCCCCTATATGATTCGAATGTTCTCAAAACCCTACGGGTGTACATGAGCGATGACGATTTTCCAACCGAGGGCAATCTCGGACACCATCAGGGCGACATCACCCTGATCGCGGAGGATGGCACGGAACAGGGTTTCGTTGACACCGGTGCGTTGTGGCAAACCGCATTCCTGAAGCAGACCAGGAGCACGATAAACGGTGCCGGCGGCGTCGATACGGAGACCGGCCATCTTCGCGGACTCTACGGAGATCAGACCCTCTGGAACGAGAGTGATCAGATGCAGGGTGGCGACCAGGATGTCTTCCAAATAGTGGGTCCGCTCAATCTGGTCATTGATGGCTCACGCAAGACGGTGACCTTCTCATTTGACGTCAAGGACACGTGGTTCTTCGAGGATTTCGACAACAACCAGTTGTTCAACCCGTGCGAAAACGGAACACAGGACGGGTGTGGCGGCGCGTGGTCCCCCCTCTTCAACGATCCGGAGGTGGAGATTGAGACGTCTCCAGCCGTGGTGGAATAAGTCAGAGCGGCGGAAAAGGGGTCAGGTTAGAATGGCATGAAGCTAACTGACCAACGTCTATAAGTTCTTTTACCACGCTCACTTACGCGCGCTTGCGCGAAAAGTAGCCTCCAGTGATGATGTTGTGAAGGTGTTTGTTATCCACACAACCTCAACACAAGGAGGCCACGGATGGTCAGTCTCACGCATTGGAAGCATCAGATCAAGCGGAATCTTCTTGCGGACCCGTTGGCCGGTGACGTTCTTTCGGCCGAGCGCATCGAGCACACTTGCCGCGATGTCGGCCATCAATGGCGCAGATCGTTCTGGTCGCCCACGATCACACTGGTCACTTTTCTTCTCCAGGTTCTCGACGGCGCCAAGACCCTCCGCGCCGCCGTCGCCCTCTTGCAAACCCATTTGACCGCCCGCGGCGAGACCGATCTTCCCTCCTGCGATGCCAGCGCCTATTGCCAGGCGCGTCGGCGTCTGCCGGCGGACGTGGTGGACCGAATGTCGAATCATGTCGCGGGCCGGATGGGCGATCTCGTAACCTCCCCGTACTCCTGGCTGGGCCATCGGGTGAAAGTGGTGGACGGCTCGAACGTCAGCATGCCGGATACCCCCGAGTTGCAAGAGGCCTATCCCCAGCCGTCGGGCCAGACACCGGGGTGTGGTTTTCCGAAGGCTCAGATCGTCGCGGTGTTCTGCTGGACGACCGGGGCGCTGCTCGCATGGGCGATCGACACGATGCGGCCGCATGAACTGACGTTGTTTCGCGGGCTGTGGAATTCCTTTGAACCGAACGACGTGGTGTTGGCGGACCGGGCCTACGGTTCCTATGTTGATCTTGCCCGGCTCTTGCAGCGCGGTGTGTACGGCGTCTTTCGTCTGCATCAACGGCGTCCGGCGGACTTTCGAACCGGCAAGAAACTGGGATCCGATGACCGATTGGTCACGTGGAAGCGGCCCGCGCGATGGATTCCCTCATTCGGCATCAGCCGGGAGGCCTTCGAACAGTTGCCGGAGGAGTTGACCGTGCGACAGGTTCGCATCACCCATACGCCGAAAGGTTTTCGCAGCCAAACGATCGTCGTGGTCACCACCCTGCTCGATCCGGTCGAAATCCCCGCCGATGAGATTCGATCGCTCTACCGCGACCGGTGGACGGTCGAGCTGAATCTTCGCAGTCTGAAGATCGACCTGGGCATGGACATCCTGCGCGGCAAGAGTGTGGATGTGGTACACAAAGAGATCGCCATGCATGTCCTGGCATACAATCTCATTCGGTTATTGATGTGGCAGGCCGCCCGTGAACATGGGCGTGACCTGCATCGCCTGAGCTTCACCGGAACGCTGCACCGACTGCGGGCCGCCTTCCCCTTGCTCCTGTTCCAGCACCGGCGTATCGATGGAATCCTGCTGTTGAGGAGGATGCTCGCCTGGATCGCGG
>CAYXGR010000352.1:0-3791 GCA_964464525.1 uncultured Planctomycetaceae bacterium | reverse complement strand
TCCCCGCAGTATTTGCTCGATGTTACCAACGGCGGCCCGAATCGGAGTTGGGAATCGATCGGGCTTCATCAGATCCGTCCGGTCGTCGATTACAACCACCTCGAAATCAAGACCGATGGCGAGCCGGGCGACTTCGACGCCGATGTGACCGGCACCGGCGATGATGAGTTTGGCCGGGGCCTCGATGTGCAGTTGGTATTCTTGTATTTGGCCTTCGTGCTCGACGTGGAGCGGCACACAGGCGGGTCGGCGGTGTTCGAGGTCGTCGGCGGCGGCGAGGAAGGGCGCGGCATCGTCCGACTTTGAGATTGTCTGTACGGCGACGCGCATGGTGCCGCCGCAGATGAGACCGTCGTCCCAGCCGTAGTCGTGATCGAGCTGGAACGTCAGCAGGCTGGACTCGCCGCGTTGCAACAGTTCAAAGGCCCGCTTCCGCACCTCGGCCTCGACGCAACCGCCGCCGAGGGTACCCTCGGTGGTGATGTCTTCGTGGAGGAGCATGGATGCGCCGGCGGCCTGGGGTGTGGAACCATATGAACCAACGATGGTACAGAATGCGACGCGGCGGTGCTCGTCCACGCGGCGGGCGATCGATCGGAATATGGCGGCGAAGGGGTTCATTGTTGAATGACGAGTTTCGCGTCAGGGTGTTTTCTTCGAGCTGCGTGGTTTGCGCAGCGCATGGGCCGCCGGGGAGTCGGTCATGGGCAGCGTCGTACGGCGGACGCCGTCGAAGGCGTAGAGGGCGCCCGCGACCGCCGGAGCCGTGGGGACGAGGCCGATCTCGCCGACGCCTCGGGCGCCATAGGGACAATCCGGATCGCCCTCCTCCACGAAGATGCACTCGATCTCGGGCATCTGGTGTGCCCGGAGGACGCCGCAGGCCTTCACATCCTTCGTTTGAATTTCTCCGTTTTCGACGACGAAATTTTCGGTGAGGGCATAACCGAGGCCCATGTGGATCGAGCCTTGCATCTGGCCCTCCAGAAGCGTGGGGTTCATGACGCGACCGACATCGTGGGCCGCGACGACCTTTTCGAGACGGCCGTCGTCGTCGAGGATCACGACCTGCGTAGCGAAACCGTAGGTCAGGTGGGTGCGCGGGTTTTCCACCGTCGCGCCGAACTTGTCGGTCGGGAAGCACTCCCACACGCCCTCATAGACCTTTCCGACAAGATCACCCAATGCCTTGCCCGCATCGAGATCGGCCTTGAGTTTGGCCGCTGCGGCCTTCACGCCGTGGCATCCGAGAACCGTACCGCGGCTGGCCGTCGTCTGGCCGCAATCGAGTGCATCCCGTGTATCCGTTGTCACCTCGAAGCAGTCGGCCGGCAAACCCGCCTCCTCGACGGCCGTCTGGATCAGGATGGTGAACAACCCCTGCCCCATCTCGGTGAAGCCGGTGCGGATGGTGATGCCGATGTCTCCGTGTTTGTATTTTGACTTTTTGACTTTTTGACTTTTTGACTTTTCGACCGTAAGCGTGGCCCGGCCGGCCTCGGGCAGGCCGTTGCCGATGCCGACGTTCTTGATGCCGCAGGCGATGCCGGCGTATTTCGCGTTGCGGTACACATCCTTCACCGCCTCAAGCGTCTTGCGGAGGCCGAAGGGCTTGTCGAGCTTCTGACCGGTGCAGAAGGCGTCACCGGGCTCGAGGATGTTTCGGCTGCGGATCTCCCAACCGTCGATGCCGACCTTTTCGGCGAGCCTGTCGAGGCAGCTTTCGATGGCGAAGGCGGCCTGATTGGCGCCGAAGCCGCGCATCGCGCCGCATGGTGGATTGTTGGTATAGACGGCGAGGGCCTCGATATCGACCGCTTGAAAACGATACGGCCCTGTCGAGTGACCGCCGGCACGTTCGAGAACCTTGGCGCCGACGGAGGCGTAGGCGCCGGTGTCGCCGATGCTGTGCGTGCGAAGCGCCGTGAGACGGCCCTCGGCGTCGCAGCCGACTTTGCACTGAATCGTGATCGGATGCCGCTTGGGGTGGAGGTGCATGCTCTCCTTGCGGTTGAGTACGGTTTTTACCGGTCGCCGCGTGAGCCAGGCCAACAGGCAGGTCTGGGCCTGGACGGACATGTCCTCCTTGCCGCCGAAGGCCCCGCCGTTGGAGACGAGTTCGGCGTGCATCCGTTCGGGCTTCCAACCGAGCACGCTGCAACATTGGCGGCGATCGTCGAAGACGCCCTGGCCCTGGGTGAGCATATGAAGGCCAACGTCTTCGTCCGGCCAGTCCTGGGCATCGCGATAGGCTGCGTCGTCGACGAGCGGTTGCCAGGACTCGGCGTGACCGTCGCGCCATCGGACGGGGATCGCGATGCAGGCCTCGGGTTCGAGAAAAAGGTGTTCTATCCGTTGCGTTTGCCATTCGCCCTCGACGACGTGGGCACTGGCCGCGAAGGCTGACTCGGTGTCACCCCGAGTCAGGGTGGATGTAGAAAGTAGATTGCCATCGGGATGGAGCCTGGGTGCGTCGGGTTCCAATGCCATGCGCGGATCGGTCAGCGGTGCGCGCACTTCGTAGTCTATTTTGATCAGATCGACGGCCCTTCGCGCGGTCGCCTCGTCTTCGGCGACGACAGCGGCGAGGCAATCACCGACGTAGCGCGTCTCCTCGCCCACGGCGACGAAGACGGGCCAGTCCGAGACGATGAGACCGACGTGTCGATCGCCGGGCACGTCGCGGGCGGTGACGACGCGGAGGACGCCGGGCACGGCTTCGGCGGTGGCGGTGTCGATCCGTTTGACGAGCGCACGGGGATGATCGCTGAAGCGGAGGGCGGCGTGGGCCATGCCGGGGAGGGTGATGTCGTCGATAAACCTGCGGTCGCCGAGCACGGCCTCGGCGCCGGTGTAGCGGGGTAAACTGGAGCCGACGCGACCGGTGGGGCGTTGATGGCATTCGGTTTCACAGGCGTCCCCATCGCGGCGGGCCCGGGCGAGTGATTCGACCGCATCGATGATCTTGGTGTAGCCGGTGCAGCGGCAGAGATGGGCGCGCATGTCGGCGGCGATCTCGTCGCGTGTCGGGTCGGGATTGCGTTCGAGCAGGGCGTGACCGCGAAGGGCGAAGCCGGGGATGCAGAATCCGCACTGCACGCCGCCCGAGGTCACGAAACAGTCGGCGATCCGGCGGCGGGTCTCCTCGGGAAGGCCCTCAAGGGTGGTGATCTCTTTCCCTACGGCGGCCGACGCGGGGATCGTGCAGGAGAGTCTGGGCTTACCATCGATCAGGACCGTGCAGCAGCCGCACTGGCCCATCGGCTGGCAGCCATCCTTTGGGGAAATGAGGCCGAGTTGGTCGCGGAGGGCGTCGAGGAGGGAGACGCGACCGGCATTATCGATCTCAAACTCGGCTCCATTGACTTTCAATGGACTTGTTTCGCACGCGGGCTCGATGGCCATTTCCGCTCCTGGATGTACCTTTTATTCCCACCTAAGTGAGCATAGTGGTGGTGGAAGTGTTCATTATATAGGTCTGGAGCACTTATTCACAAGCGATCTTGCAGCACTAGTGCATCAACACACCCGAATATGTGGGTCGCTCCGAAGGGGCCGCATCATGTCAGCCCAGGGCAGAGCGTAGCACCGCCCTGGGGCAGCACGATCACAATCACCCAGCCCTGTAAGGGCGCTTGAAACCGAGGAATTCAAATACATCCCGAAGAATTATTCAGTTTCTCAGGGTCGCAGTTGGAGTAGATCATCCCGATAAACCCACAAAAACAAGTGTGTCCATGCACCCGTGAGTGCAGGGTCCATGACACAATCGACGGATTCCATGTCGGCTT
>CAYXGR010000351.1:0-3791 GCA_964464525.1 uncultured Planctomycetaceae bacterium | reverse complement strand
CATTCTTACACGAACAATTCGTCGCTCAGTCGTAGCGGCGTGGTCGTGAAGGGGCGATCCGTGGGCTGCGGGAAGAAGGGGCGGTCGCTCGGCGTTGCCGGTTTGAGCTGGTCAAACCAGACGGCCCCGGGATCGAATTTCGCGAAGAACGGTTGGCGAACCAGATCCGGATCGCGGGCCTGAAGATACTCAAGCACGAAAACCCGCTCGCCGAACAGATCCTTCACACCGAGTATTTGGACCTTCCCCGGAAATGCGGACATGGACGGACCCCGCACGGTGCGGGCAAGTCCGGAGACACGCTTGAAGGCGGCGCGGAAGATCTCCCAGGCCTGAACGAGGGGCACCTCGAAATAGTGATGCGCACCGGTATCGCGCTCGACGAACATGTAGTACGGAACCGCCCCGAGCCGAACACCGGTCCGCCACAGATCGGCCCAGGCGATGGGATCGTCGTTGACATGCCGGATCAGCGGCGACTGCATCCGGACATTAGCCCCGGTCTTTCTGATCCGCCGAACCGCCTCCCGGGCCACATCGGTCGAAAGCTCGACCGGGTGCGAATAGTGCCCCATGATGGACAGGTGCTTCCCGCTGTCCACGACCTGCTCGAAGAGACGCATCAAGTCGTCGGCGTCGGCGTCGCTGACAAATCGCTGCGGCCAGTAGGCCACGGCCTTGGTGCCGATACGGATCGTCTGGATATGCTCCAGCTCCGGATCGAGCAGGGCCTCGATATAGCGCCGCAGCGTCTTGGTGGCCATGATCATCGGATCGCCGCCGGTGAAGAGAACATCCGTCACCCAACGGTGATGCTTCAGATAGGCGATCAGGGGTTCCACGTCATTGTTGGCGAACTTCAGCTCCTCCATGCCGACAAACTGCGCCCAGCGGAAGCAGAAAGTGCAATAGGCATGGCAAGTCTGGCCATGGCTGGGGAAGAACAGAACCGTCTCGCGATACTTGTGCTGCATGCCGTTGATCGGTTCGTCGTCGTAGATCGGTACGTTGTGGGTCAACTGCCCGGCGGGATGCGGATTGAGTTCGTAACGGATTCGCCGAACCTGGTTATCGATGACCTCCCGGGAGGCGTCGGATCGGAGCAGGGACGATATCGAGTCGTAATGGTCCGGTGTGAGCATGCCCCGCTGAGGAAATGTCAGTTGGAAGATCGGATCGTTGGGAACCCGGTCCCATTCGATCAATTCCCGCATCACGTATTCGTTTGTGCGGAAGGGGAGGACGGCTGAAACGACCTGAACGGCCTCACGCAGGTCCGGCGAGAGTCGTCCCCACTCGGGCGTACGAACCACATTCGACCGGGTAATCGCTCGGTATCGTTCTCTCTTGGCATGATCGTCCATCTCAGCGAGTCGCATAGGCTCTCCTTGGTTTCGATAGTGCTTCAAAACGGGGCCGGGACCGGAGCGGGCGATCAGACGGGATGAGTTAGGATTCCCGGCGGGTTCGGTTGGCCTCCGGATTCGACGAGATCGCCGGCGGAAACGCCGTCGGTTGGGAGCGTCCCGGTCTCGTGGGTTCGATGTCCAAAGGCGGTGAGGCAAAGTATAGTGGAAAGACGCCCTATCTGCGAGTTGCTCGCTTGATCCGCTCGGATGACTCTCCGGTCGCAAACGTTCCCTTCGCGTCCACTTAATCATGGCATGTGAAGTATGTCAGGACAACTATAAGCTCATGATCAGTTTATAATTAGGCGATTCTGCGGGATTTGAATGCCAATTTATTGGCCTTGAGTGGGGATTCGATTCTTGAATCGTTTGGAATAGCGTGATTTTTCGAATGTGTCCGATTTGTCTCGGCAATACGGAGTGACAAACGATAAATTCATTTTTAATTTGTTTTATTGTAAAGAGTTATGAAATATCGAATCCGGAAAGATCGGCATTTGTAATAAGACGTTTTATCGGACTTTCACTTACAGTGTTTGAATGAGACCGGGGTGGGGTTATCGGCCCAGCACCCTCTGCGGTTATGCTGGCGCCGAATCGGTGTTTGGGTTTCTATCGAAAGGATGTGCCTTGATGTCTCTCTCCTATGTATGCGGGATCGGGTTGGTTTGCGGCGTGGTTCTTTGGCCCGCGCCTGTCCTGGGTGGTGACCGGATTACCGGGCGGCCGTTTGCGACTCGGTCGGAGGTCTTCGCCCAACATGGGATGGCGGCTACGAGCCAGCCATTGGCCACACAGGTCGCCCTCGACATCCTCAAAAAGGGCGGCAGCGCCGTCGACGCCGCCATTGCCGCGAACGCGACTCTGGGCCTGATGGAGCCGACAAGCAATGGGGTCGGCGGCGATCTGTTCGCCATCGTCTGGGATGCCAAATCGCGGCGGCTCTACGGCCTGAACGCCAGCGGCCGGTCGCCCTATGGCCTGACGCGGCAGCATTTCATTGACAAGGATCTGAAAAAAATTCCGCCGTTCGGACCCCTGCCGGTGACGGTCCCCGGCTGCGTGGATGGGTGGTTCGAGTTGCACGATCGATTTGGCAAGCTGCCGATGAAAGAAGTTCTCGCTCCGGCGATTCGCTATGCCCGCGAGGGCTTCCCGGTCTCCGAACTGATCGCCCACTACTGGTCGGGCGGCGGGCGGCGGCTGAAGGACTACCCCGGCTTCGCGGCCGTCTATCTGCCCGGCGGCAAGGCGCCCGGCAAGGGGGAACTCTTTCGCAACCCGGCACTGGCAAAGACGTTGGGGAAAATCGCCTCCGGCGGTCGCAATGCGTTCTACAAGGGCGAACTGGCGAAAGTGATGGACGCCTTTTTCCAGCGCGTCGGCTGCTACCTTCGCAAGCGCGACCTCGCCGAGCATACCTCGACGTGGGTGAATCCGGTCTCGACGAATTACCGCGGCTACGACGTCTGGGAACTGCCGCCCAACGGACAGGGCATCGCGACGCTTCAGATGCTCAACATCATCGAGGGGTATGATCTGACGTCGATGGGGCACAACAGTGCGACCTTTCTCCACCATATGATCGAGGCGAAGAAGCTGGTCTATGAAGACCGGGCGCGATTTTACGCGGACATGGATTTCGCCCGCGTGCCGGTTACTCGGCTGATCTCGAAGGCCTACGCGGCCGAGCGGCGGAAGCTGATCGATCCGAAAAAGGCGGCACGAGAATACCCCGCCGGAGATGCGCGGCTGGCCGGAGCCGACGAGAAGTTGCGGGAAGGCGACACGATCTACCTGACCGTGGCGGACGCGGATCGGAACATGGTCTCGCTGATCCAGAGCAACTATCGGGGGTTCGGTTCGGGGCTGTGCCCGGACGGGCTGGGGTTCTGTTTGCAGGATCGCGGTCAGCTCTTCACGCTGGAGGCGGACCATCCCAACGCCTACGCCCCGCACAAGCGGCCGTTCCACACGATCATCCCCGCGTTCGTCACGAAGGATGGCAAACCATTCCTCAGCTTCGGCGTCATGGGCGGCGACATGCAGCCGCAGGGGCACGTGCAGATCCTGTGCAACATCATAGACTTCGGTATGAATTTCCAGGAGGCGGGCGACGCAGCGAGGTGGTACCACACCGACTCGTCGTCGCCGACGGGCGAGGTGATGCGGGAGGGCGGCCGCGTCGCGCTGGAATCGGGGATCGACGCGGCGGCGCGGGGGCCGCTCGCGGAGATGGGCCATCGGATCGTGCCGATGACCGGGCCGTTCGGCGGCTATCAGGCGATCGGCTACGACGCGGCGAACGATGTCTATATCGGGGCCTCGGAATCGCGGAAGGATGGGCAGGCGGCGGGGTATTGAAGAATGGCGAATAGCGAA
>CAYXGR010000350.1:0-3815 GCA_964464525.1 uncultured Planctomycetaceae bacterium | reverse complement strand
CACTGCTTGAAGCAGTGGCACACGAGCATTGGGACAATATCATTCGGTGTTGACACGGTCCGGCTGACTGCCGGGCCGTGTCTATTGGGTGCTCGGCATGGCCCCTCTATGCTTGGCCATGCCACCCCTATTTGTCCAAGCCCCCCTCATTGGCCTCGCCCTCTTCATCAATTGCCTCGATAGCCGATGACCGCTACCTTGCCGACATGCGCTTTAACCGTGCCCAGGTCATAGACGAAAACTTCATCGCGTTTCTGCGGAACCCAGACTCTCGATCCGCGCGCCCGTTTCGTGATCGGGCAATCGAGTCGGTCGATCCCGAAGACCTGCTCGAGATGTTTGAATCCCAGATGGTGACCCGGCACCTCGATCTGATCGCGCGTGAACTGCGGGCTCGGGACATCGGTTTCTACACGATCGCCAGTGCCGGTCACGAGGGAAACGCCGCCGTGGGCCGCGTCACCCGCCACACCGATCCGGCCTTCCTCCACTACCGAAGTGGCGCCTTTATGGCTGAACGTGCCCGGAAGTGCCCCGGGATCGATATCATCTACGACACGCTGCTCTCCCAGATGGCCGCCTCGGACGATCCCGCAGCCGGCGGTCGGCACAAGGTGTGGGGGAGCAAACCCCTCTGGGTGCTTCCGCAGACCAGCACCATCGCCAGCCATTTGCCGAAGGCCGTCGGGACGGCGTTGGCGATCGTTCGCGCGCGACGTCTAGGAATAGACCTGCCCATTCCCGACGACAGCATCGCCGTTTGTTCGTTTGGCGATGCGAGTTGTAATCATAGCACGGCAGCCGGGGCCTTTAACGCCGCCCGCTGGGGTAGCTATCAATCCGTTCCCATGCCCGTCCTGTTCGTGTGCGAGGACAACGGCTACGGCATTTCCGTCCGGACCCCGGACGGTTGGATCGAGTCCAACTTTCGGGATCAACCGGGGCTGACCTATTTTCAAGCCGACGGTCTCGATTTGGTCGACATCTACACCACCGCGACGAAGGCGGTTAACACCTGTCGATCTCGCCGGTCACCGGTCTTTCTTCATCTGAAGCTGGTTCGGATGCTCGGGCATGCCGGCAGCGACATGGAAGCGGCGTATCGCTCATTCGATGAAATCGAGGCCACGGAGGCGCAGGATCCGCTTCTTCGGTCCGCCCGCACGGTACTCGATCAGGGGCTGATGGGCGCCGATTCGATTCTTGAACTGTATGAGGCCATTCGAGATAGAACCCGCGCCGCCGCGGATCGGGCCGCCGGCCGACCGCGCCTGTCATCGGCAGCCGAGGTGATGCGGCCACTGGCGCCGTACTCACCCGATCGGGTTCGCACCGAGGCCACCCGTGACGACTATCATGACCGACGTCTTGAAGCCTTCGAGTCCGAGGCGCGTCTGCCCGAGAACGCTCAGCCGCGACACCTGGCCGTCCATATCAATCATGCGCTGTTTGACCTGATGGCCAAGTATCGGGAGGTGGTTGTCTTCGGGGAGGATGTCGCCACCAAGGGGGGTGTTTATCATGTGACCGCCGGGTTGGCGCGACGCTTCAAGTTCGGCCGTGTTTTTAACACACCGCTCGACGAACAGACGATTCTCGGTCTTGCGCAGGGAGCCGGCTATACGGGGCTTCTGCCGATTCCGGAGATTCAGTATCTCGCCTATTTTCATAATGCCTGCGATCAGATACGCGGGGAGGCCTGCTCACAGCAGTTTTTCTCCGACGATCAATTCCGGAACCCGATGATCGTCCGCGTCGCCTCTCTTGCTTACCAGAAGGGATTCGGTGGTCATTTCCACAACGACAACAGCATTGCCGCCCTTCGCGATATACCCGGGCTGATCATTGTGTGCCCGAGCCGCGGAGACGACGCCGCCGCACTGCTGCGGACCGCCGCGGCGCTGGCCAAAATTGACGGCCGCATCATCGTCTATCTCGAACCCATTGCCCTGTATATGACCAAGGATCTACACGAAAAGGGCGACGGGCAGTGGCTCTTTCCCTATCCACCGCCGAACGTGGCCGCGCCGTTCGGTGAGCCGCGAGTCTATTCTCCAGAAGCCGACGAGCTGGCGATTATCACCTACGGCAATGGGGTCTATTTTTCATTGCGGGTAGCGGAGCGGCTGAGAAAACAATGTGGTGTACGCGTGCGTGTGATTGATCTTCGGTGGCTCAACCCCCTTAATCATGAGGCCATTGCCCGGCATGCGGACGACTGCGGCAGGGTACTGGTCGTGGATGAGGGCCGGCGCACCGGGGGGCTTGCCGAGACGATCTTTACGTCGATTATCGAACACTGTGAAACCCGGCCCACGCTTCGCCGGGTGGTGGGGGAAGATTCCTACATTCCTTTGGGACCGGCAGCCGATCACGTTTTGCCATCGGAGGATCGTATCCTGGCCGCCGCTCGAGCCCTGCTACGGATTACAGACTAGTGTATGGTATCGCTTGTGTTTGTCGGGATGATCTACTCTATACCGCGGCTTTGGGGGGAATGGACGATTCTTCGAAGTAAACTCGCCTAACTCGGCTGTAACGCCCCTTCAGGGACGGGTGAGTGAGGATTGCTGACCCAGGGCGGCGCTACGCGGCTTAACAGCCGCTTCGCTCTGCCCTGGGCTGGCTTGTTGCTTCGGTGTGTAAAGATGCGTATGTGAATTAGCTTTTCTTGTCTAAATTACGACTGTATATATGACTTGCTTTCTTGTTCCCCACCCTTTCTTTTGAGAAAGGATGGGGAACTCGTTGTTTTTTCGCACCGGCGGGACGCCGATGCTCCCCACTTTGAGAATGGATGGGGCACCCGTGCACACTGAATCGCCTACAAACTCAATACCGCTATGCGCCTATACGACAATATAGCGTTACGTCATAATTTCGGTCCGTCTTCCTCTTCCTCGTCGCCTTCTGCGTCGCCATACTTCCATGCATCGCCCTCCTCGGTCTCATCGATCTCTCGCTCCATGTGGCGGAACATCTTCTCCTGCATTGGCTGTAGTCGTTGGTATATTTTCAGGGTGGCTTCGTAGGCGGCGACAAGGCGATCCATCCGCTGGGTCAGTTCGCTGCTTCGGAGTAATTGCCACTTGGCCAGGCACTCCGGTTCCTTGATCGTCGAGAACGGATCACAACCAAAGGCGATCCTGCCATCCGGTCCCCGGTTAAAATATTCACATTGCTCGCATTGTATCATTATATACCCATGTCTGTATGTGAACAGAGATTCACCATAAGTAGTCGCCCACCGCGGGAAGTCGCTGCCTGAAATCTCGCACATCCGACTTCCACCAGCGCTCCATCCATCGTCTGTTATGCTCCATTCGTACAGGTGATGAGGCCTCTCGTTTCTGCAGGGCCCCGAGCGTCTGCTGGAAGTTCGATCGGCGGCGTTCGATTCTTCGGGCACTGTACGGATCGTGTGCGCATCCCGCCATGGACCAGGAGAAGCCCAGGAATACGGCCAAGGCGATTCGTTTGTTCATCATAAACCTCGTCATGTGAATCCACCGGATTATTGAACCCACTGAAGGAAAACACTCCCTAATGATAGCACGTCCGGATGGGTTGCGTTCCCTCTGGAGAGTCTTGGCATAAATTACCGCGGAGGTCGCGGAGAGACGCTGAGATAAGAAGTAGAGAAGAAGAAAAAGTTTGGGACATAGATAACAGGATCTGGGATTGAGGGTCTGGGGTTGTGGAATGGTGTGGGTGATCGGACGGCCATGCCACTGAAGTCCGTGGCTCTTCGGGCGGACCCGCTCGGCATTGAGTGATGGGTATTGTCCACCCTATGTCACCGGATATGCACCTTC
>CAYXGR010000349.1:0-3819 GCA_964464525.1 uncultured Planctomycetaceae bacterium | reverse complement strand
GCCGGGCCATGAGGTCCGGATTGTGGTCCTGAGGCGTGGCGAATGCAACACGATCGCCAAACAAGCATCGCCCGATACCGCCGGGCATGAGTCATGAAAGCCCGGCTGAAGCCGGCTTAGGGAAATTGCATATGGTGCAAACCACCGACTGAAGTCGGTGGCAAACGAGAAAAGGCCCGGCTGAAGCCGGCATGGAATTCGCCGATTTTGTCATAGACCCATCGTCCGGATGGGAGCGGTACGCCACATTTCCCCAAAGTGGCCTTGGCATTCGCCCGAAAAAAGGGATGATATTGCGGAGTTTGCTTGGATACTCCCGGATCACTCCGAGCCGGAACAGGCCAGGGACAATCCACGACATGATGTGCGGACAGAAGGTGGGCGGTGCCCACCCTACGACTACGACTGCTCATAACGAACCGGAGCCGGAATATGGATCTTAACAACGCCCGAGAACGAGCGGTCGCCGCAGCGGGATCATGGCGGAAGCGTCGGGGTCGCGTCAGTCGTCGCGGACAACGAGTGGACACCTACTACGGGAATGACGTTTTCAGTCAGAGAACGATGCAACAGCGGTTACCGAAGAACATTTATCGGCGATTGATGGGTACCATCCGGGAGAGCGCACCCCTCGATCCGGAAGTCGCCGACGTGGTCGCAGCCGTCATGAAGGACTGGGCGGTCGAGAACGGCGCGACCCATTACACGCACTGGTTCCAACCGCTGACCGGTTTGACAGCCGAAAAGCATGATTCCCTGGTCGTGCCGGATGATCAGGGCGGGATGATCTACGAACTCTCCGGCGAAAGCCTCTGCCAGGGGGAACCGGATGCGTCGAGCTTCCCCTCGGGTGGACTCCGGGCAACCTTCGAAGCCCGCGGCTACACCGCCTGGGATGCAACGAGTCCCGCCTTTCTGATGAGGGGATTGGACAATGTAACCCTCTGTATCCCCACGGTCTTTGTCTCCTGGAACGGCGAGTCGCTCGATCAGAAGACACCGCTGCTGCGTTCCATGGACGCCCTGTCCAAACAGGCCCTGCGCGTCCTGAAGCTGTTCGGCGCAGACTCCGGCGTCCACAAGGTCTATACATCCGTCGGAGCCGAGCAGGAATTCTTCCTGGTCGATGAAAATCTGTTCTACGCCCGGCCCGATCTGGTGACCTGTGACCGGACATTGTTCGGCGCGAAGCCGCCCAAGGGGCAGCAGATGGAGGACCACTATTTCGGCTCCATCCCCCCGCGCATTTTGGCCTACATGGCCGAGGTCGAGCGGGAGTTGTTCACCATGGGCATCCCCGTCAAGACGCGCCACAACGAGGTCGCCCCAGGTCAATACGAGATTGCCCCACAGTTCGAAACCTCGAACATCGCCTGCGATCATCAAATGGTCATGATGGAAACGCTCCGCCGCGTCGCACCGCGTTATGGCCTCAGGATGATCCTTCACGAGAAACCCTTCGACGGCCTCAACGGATCCGGCAAGCACAACAACTGGTCGATGATGACCGACTCCGGTCTGAACCTGCTCGATCCCCGGGAGGAAGCCCACACCAATATGCAGTTTCTCGTCTTCTTGTGTGCGGTCATCCGGGCGATCGATCTTCACTCCGATTTATTGCGAGCGTCGATCGCTTCGCCGGGCAACGACCACCGCCTCGGCGCCAACGAGGCGCCGCCGGCGATCATTTCCATCTTCCTCGGCGACATGCTCACGGACATCGTCGAGCAGTTAGAGGCTGGGTCGCCGAGCCGGACGATCCAAGGTGGCGAGATCGATCTCGGAGCGACGACGCTGCCGCAGATTCCGCGCCATTCCGGAGATCGTAACCGCACCTCCCCATTCGCGTTTACGGGAAACAGGTTTGAGTTTCGCGCAGTGGGGGCGTCGGCAACCTCCGCCTGGCCGAATACGGTAATTAACACGATCGTCACCGAATCGATTGATCACATCGTGACGCAACTGGAGGAGGCCATCGGTGTTGAACCCAGTGAGGAGGATCTGGAATCCGCCGTTCAGTCGATTTTGCAGCAGGTGATTCGGGACCACAAGCGGATCATCTTCAATGGAGACAATTACGCCGACTCCTGGCGCGTCGAAGCGGAAAAGCGGGGTCTGCCCAATCTCAAGGACTGCGTCGAGGCGTTGCCCGTACTGGCGGAGCCAAAATCGATCGCCCTTTTTGATCGATACGGCGTGCTCAACGAAGCCGAGGTGCGCAGCCGGGTGAGCATCTTCATGAGCCGCTATGCGGATATCCTTCAAATCGAGTCTGAGCAGATGGTGCTGATGGCACGAAAGATGATCCTGTCGTCAGCGATCCGTCACCAGGCGCGCGCGGCCGAGGCAATCGGTGCAACTGAGCATGCGGGTGTGAAGTGCGATGAGCAGAAGAGGCAGTTGTCGAGTTTTGTTGATCTCGCCGCCCGATTCAGCGCCGATCTGGAGAAACTGGCCGAGACGACCTGCATCGAGAACGAGGATAATTATGAACAGTGCAAACACATGCGAGATCGGGTGCTGCCGATGATGGAGGGACTACGCAGCCTGGGCGACGAGTTGGAGACTCGCGTCGCCGCCGATCTCTGGTGCCTTCCATCCTATCGCGACCTGCTGTTCATCAAGTAAGGCCGCACTCGACCAGAGCCGCGACCGTCAGAGCCGCGACCGTAAGGAAGCGATCATCGCCCACCTTCCCAAAACGATTCCAGAACATCGGGGTCATGACACGCTGCCGATTGAATGACGACTGCACGATTTCTGTGAGTCGATACCCCACCGCTTCCTGACGGGCGCGGCTCTGATAAGAACCATAGGGTCGCGCGTTTAGTCTCCGAAACACGTGCCCACAGATCGGGCGATACGAACCAGTTCGTCGTCCGGTTCCACCATGCGCTGTTGGTGGGCGACCTCGCTGATCGGGACGCTGGTGATCTCGCCGTTCTGGATGACGACCAGTTGGTTGAATTTTCCCTCCGCGAGCAGGTCGGTTGCCGCGTGGCCGAAACGAGTCGACAAGACACGATCGGCGGCGCAGGGCGTGCCGCCTCGCTGAATGTGACCGAGGACGACCGCACGTGTTTCGATGCCCGAGCAACTCTCGATCTGCTCCTGCAACCGCTGGGCGATGCCACCGAGGCGGACCGGATCGGGGCTGTCTGCGATGGTCTCCCGAACGAACTGCTCCCCATCCGCGGGTCGGGCGCCCTCGGAGACGGCGACGATGGTAAATGCCTTGCGATGCTTCATACGCTCGTTGCAGAAGGCACAGATTTTTCCGACATCGTAAGGGATCTCGGGGATCAGGATCACGTCGCTCCCGCTGGCGAGGCCGGAATGAAGCGTGAGCCAACCGGCGTTTCGGCCCATCAGCTCGCAGACCATGATCCGATGGTGGCTGGCGGCGGTCGTATGCAGTCGATCCAGGGCCTCGGTGGCGATTTCAACCGCGGTCTGAAAACCGAATGTCACGTGCGTGTGCATCAGGTCATTGTCGATCGTCTTCGGCACGCCGACGCAACGCAGGCCCATCGGGATCATCTCCGCTGCGCAGCTCATCGTCCCGTCGCCGCCGATCACGACAAGGGCGTCGAGGCCGTGTTCATTGAAATGGTCCATCGCCGTGGTTCGCACGTCGGCGAAGAGCGGCTCACCCTGTTCGTTTCGGCCGATGGCGTATCGCGACGGGTCGGCCTTGTTGGAGGTACCGAGGATGGTGCCGCCGCGGGTGAGGATATTGCTCACGTCCTCGCGACTCAGCGGACGAATCCGGTTTTCGATCAACCCGAGAAAACCGTCCTCGATCCCGAAACACTCCCA
>CAYXGR010000348.1:0-3819 GCA_964464525.1 uncultured Planctomycetaceae bacterium | reverse complement strand
AAGGTGCTCGCACTGGAATCGGTTCTCGAACTGCCCGGGGTGGTGCTTCGGCAGGTTCATCTTCGCGACCGGGAGCCGGGGCCGTTGGAGCGGGAGGTTCTGGCGCCGCTGATGATTCAGATGGGCATCATCGTGGCTCAGACGGGTGCGGAAGATGAAGACGAGGAGCCGCCACCGGACTTTCGCGATGATCCCTGGTGGGATGGTGTTTCGCGGGATTATCCACCGACTTTTCCCGAGATGTTGAAGATCGTCTTCGAGTCTCGGCTGGAGGCGCCGGAGCCGGTCTGGGTGCAGCCCAAGCGGGTGAGTGGGGCGATGTTCGAGGATTGCGATTTCTACAAGTTCGTTCGGGATAAAAGCCTTGTGAAGCAGGAGGGGATCATTCTACGGCTGTTGCTGCGGCTGGCCACGCTGTCGGATGAATTCTACGCGTTGTCGGAGGATCCGGACTATCAGCGGGTTGGAGAGTTGGCGGTTCGATGTTGCGAGAAGGTGGATCCGCGGTATACCGACAAGTTCCTTTCGGACAGCCGGGAGATTCGGAAGCTGGGGGAGGAAACGCCGAAACGCTGAAACGTCAAAACGTCAAAATAAAAACAACACCCACAACACCAACGAGCAAAAACAAAAAGAGGCGATTGTGTTCGGGTGGGCGTTGGGCATGCTTACCCGTCACGATACGGCCGTGCCGTGTAAGCATGGCACCCTACAAGGAGCGGGGTGACTGCTTCCTGACGGGCGCGGCTTTGATTTGAATATGAAAAGATCCGCTTCGAGCCTGGCAGGGCATCCGGCCTGTGAGGGCTGCTTGACCGACATCAAGGTGAGCGGGATATCGGTTTGGCCGTTTTTGTGTTGTCCTACCAGGCTCTCCACGGATACGGAGTAGGCAATTTATAAAATACATCTCGAAAGGAGTTTTTATAGACTGGTTGGAAACCGGTGCTGCAGATCCTTTCGAGATAGAGTCTCTTGGTTGATGTCTTTAGTGCGAATCTGTCGGAACCTTTAGCCATGTGGCGATGGGCATCGTTCTGCTTCAGGAATCGGCGGACCTTCTCCGGAACCGAGTATTCCGGCCAATGTTCCAATGTGTGACGCAGATCCGAGAAAGGCTGTCCGCAGGCGCGGGCTTGTTTTCCCTTTTCATGCCCGCAATCCAAACCCTCAAGCACTCGGGTGAAATCTGCGCGCGTCCATTCGATCGGAAGGCTCTCGACTGCGCCGTCGGAGTTGATCAACACGATCCTCGGACCACGCAGCCTTTTTTGCCACTGTGCTTGGGGGGTGGTCACCCGGACATTCGTGTGCCGGCCGGCAAGGCCCTGCTCGACCTTGTCAGCCTCGATTCGGAGGTCGGTCCGGTCGAGGGCCGACAAGGCGATAAATCCGGGTTGTCGGTCGGACATGCCCACGGCGATAAACCCGCCGGCATAATTTTCCGCGAAGGTAATCGTATCTACATTGGCCGTGGTACCGATCCGCTGATAGGCCACATAGGTACCCGCCACCAGAACGGCCACGAACACGATCGAGGCCCATCGACCATGAGGCCGTGGGGTCTTATCGCTCTTGTCCGCGCCGGAAGCACGGGAAGGATTGGGTTGACACCTACACGCAGCCAATGAACCTACTCCGATTGGCGCAGGACTGAACTTGCCTCCCGCCGTGATATACCTGAATTCCGCCTCATCCGCGTTCTATTGCAGGAATTGAATTTTTATGAATATCGAAGCATAGGGCATCGCGATAGGACCACACCCCGATCCGGGATTTCTGTCAGTCGGTCGGAAAACCAATTTTCGGACCCCCTATGCAATTCAGTGGCGGTTTTTCCGCAATTCCCCGCCCCCCAATGGGAATACAAGCCGGTAGGAAGCGGGTTCCTCCGATTGATGGAGTGTGGACTGTCGGAAGTGAGGAGCGGAGCGAGTGATGGGTGCCGGCTGGAAAATCGGTAATTTCGACGGGGTACGAGTCATTTCATGAAACGAAAGCCGTCATCCAAAGAGTTTCTCGATCTATTGGAGCCGATTCGCGACTCGCTCTATCGCTATACGGGTCGGATGGCGTGGGATCGGGAGCAGGTCGGGGACATTGTTCAGGAGGCCGTGATGGTTGCCTGGCGAGAATTCGGGCGATTTCAGCCGGGCACCAACTTCAAGGCGTGGATGTTCAAGATTCTGATCAATACGCTGTATCGACTCAATAAAAAGGTGGCGCGTCGGCGGGAGGCACCCCTGGATGAGACCCGGATCGAGCTTCACGCCGTGCTGGAACGGGAAGACACCTGGGCTTCGCTGCTGGATAATCCCGATCGACTGAGACAGATTTTAGATGATCGTCTTGCCCATGCGCTCGACAGGCTGGGTCTCGACGAGCGGGAGTGCCTGTTGTTGCGCCTGTTGGAGGGTTTCAGCTACAAGGAAATCGCCGCGGCGCTGGAGATTCCTCTCGGCACGGCCATGTCCCACGTCCATCGCGCCCGGGCGAAGCTTCGTGAGCAACTCTCGGCGCTTGCGATCGAGCACGGCCTGATCAAGGAGAATGCGGGATGAACTGCAAAGAATCTCGAAAATGGATGAGCCCGTATCTTGACTCCGAACTGGGTGCGACGAAGACCTTCGAGGTCGGCGCGCACCTGGGCGACTGCCCGGAATGTAAGTTCCGTTTTGAGTCCGAGCGCAAGGTGGACGATCTGGTTCGTTCCCGTCTTCAAAAAGACGTGATGCCGACCGAGTTGTGGGAGCGGATCAGTCGCACTGTCTCCGAACCCAAGTGGGTGCGTCAGCTTCGATCACCGCGAACCCTCGCGCTGGCTGCCTGTCTGGCAATGGCCGTTCTGGGAACTGTATTGATTCCGTCTCGCCCTTCTACGGGAGAGTCTCCGGGGCTCGTTCAATCGCTGCTGGTCTCGGCACCGGACAATGTTCCTTTTGCCGACGCGGATATGGATCGAATCGACATCATGCGTCTGCTGAACGAACGCTTCGACGGGGAGTTCACGCTGGCGACCGCAAGCGAGCGCAGGGACGGCCATCGATTGGAATTCATCGAGGCCGTTGATCGGACGGATGACAACGGCCGGGCGTATGTCGAATTGCGCCTCAATTGTTGCGGTCGGCCGGTTCTCATGGCCCTGGCTCGGCGCGGCGTCGACGGGTTGCCCAGTGTATTTTCAAACGCGCCCTTGAATGGAGCAATCTCCACGACAGAAATTGACGGCGTCCATGTCGCCACGAAGGATTTCGGCGGGATCATCGCCGTGGTCGCTTCGCGCCACCCGGTCGAACAAATCGCGTCCGGTCTGGGATTCAGCAAGGCTTGATGTGCGTCTCTTGTGGGTATTCGTACAGGTGTTCGTGTGCAGGGGGGATTTCGTGGGGTCTTGTTTTTTTTCTGTCGTAATTCAACGCTGATAGACCCATGGATTCGTATCTCAAGTCTCTCCAAAATACACACTTACGACAAGAATCCGATCATCGGGCGGCATCATCAGATGTTCGAATCTTGAATCGTCCTTCGCCATCTCGGACCGGATCTCTCCACAATTAACAGATTCTTCCATTTCCCTCGGTCCAATCCACTGGCCTCGTGCGTGATAAGGATAGAGACCTGGTGACTGAAATGGAGGCAATCCGATGTCCGCACGCAAAGCACGACGCATTCGACGATCCGCCCAGAGCCGCTCGGCCAATCGAGACGGTCTGGGCGTCAGCGAACTCTTCACGGCACCCAGCGCCCACGCCGAAGCGATCCTCGCCACCCAGGATGTTCGCCTGATGCGATACCTGTTGGGGTATTGAACGCCTGTCG
>CAYXGR010000347.1:0-3833 GCA_964464525.1 uncultured Planctomycetaceae bacterium | reverse complement strand
CAGAAACCGGGCGGATCGAGGGTGAAGCCCTCTTCACCACGGCACACGACGTCGAAACCGGGCACAACTCGGGAGGCGGAGGCACTCGATCTGACGCTGGTCCCCGGCGGCATTCATGAGGTTCGACCGCGGGATACCCTCGAGGGCCTGGCCGAACGCTATTACGGTAGCAAACGACACTGGCGAAAGATCTGGGTGGCCAACCGCAACCGTCTCGAAGACCCCCACATGTTGCCGGTGGGCATGAAGCTGATCATCCCATGAATGCCTCGACGCAGCCCGGCTTTCAGTTGACCGACGACATCCAGCACCTGCCCGGTGTCGGTCCGAGACGGGCGGATGATCTTCGCAAGCTGGGCATCACCACCATCGGCGATCTGCTTGAGTACCTTCCCGCGCGCCACGAGCGACACGAATCCCGAACCATCGAAAATCTGGAAGAGGGGATGGTCGCGACGATTGTGGGGCGCATCTCGGGAATCCGCTCACGTTTCGGCGGTCGGGGTCCGACGGTCTCGGCCAGGCTGATCGACAATACCGGCCGGTGCAGCCTTGTCTGGTTCAATGCCGAATGGATGCGCGGCCGGATCGTGGAGGGGATGCACGTCCGGGCGACGGGCCGCGTGCAGGAATATCAGCTCGAGGCGCAACTGGTCAATCCTAAGTGCGAGGTTCTGGGGGAGGATGCCGCGCCGATCGACGAGTCGGACCCCGCGACCTTCGCGGGCGTCTATCCCGCGTCGGCCGCGGTCTCCAGCCAGTTCATCGGCCGACTGATCGCTTCGAATCTGGAGGCCATGCTGCAGCAGGTGAAGGAATGTCACGCGCCCGAGATCCTCTCGAAACGAGGGCTGGCGCCGCGCGACTGGGCCCTGCGGGTCTCCCATCAACCCACGCAGGACGACGATGTCGAGCGCGCCCGGCGGCGACTGGCCTACGACGAACTTCTGCTGCTGCAATTGGCCACCTCGCTGGTCCGTCATCACCGCCGCCGGCAGGCGACCGCCCAACCCTTGCGAATCACGGATGAGATCGACCGGCGTATTCGACTGAGATTCCCCTTTTCGCTGACCGAAGCCCAAAATCGCGCGGTCGAGGTGATCGTCGCCGATCTGGCGGAGAGCCGGCCGATGAATCGACTGCTCCAGGGGGATGTCGGCTGTGGAAAGACAGTCGTGGCATTCTACGCGGCGCTGGTGGCAGTTGCCAACAGAATGCAGGTCGCCATCATGGCGCCGACGGAGATTCTGGCCGAGCAGCACGCCGACTCGATCCGTCAATTCCTCGCGGGCAGCCGGGTCCGCCACGACTTGCTGCTCGGCGGGATGCGGGCGGCGGATCGGCGGCGGATTCTGGCGAACATCGAGTCGGGCGATCTGGACATCGTCGTCGGCACCCACGCATTGATTCAAAACGATGTTCGTTTCGGTCGGCTGGGCCTGGTTGTCGTGGATGAGCAGCATCGATTCGGCGTGCGGCAGCGGGCGACGATGCGCGGCAAGGGCCCCTCGCCGCACTACCTCGTGATGACCGCGACGCCGATCCCCCGGACCCTGGCCATGACGGTCTTCGGCGATCTGGATGTCACCACGATCGACGCCCTGCCGCCGGGCCGCAGTCCGATCGATACACGAGTAGTTAAACCGATCGGCCAGCCGACCGCGTGGGAATCCATTCGAGGGCGACTGGATCGCGGGGAACAGGCGTTCGTCGTTTACCCACTGATCGATGAGTCCGACAAGTTGGAGCTTCGCGCGGCGACGACGGAATATGAGCGGTTGAGCGGAACGGTATTTCAGAAATATCGCGTGGGGCTGCTGCACGGACGGATGAACCGGGCCGAGCGGGAAGGGGTCATGGTGGAGTTTACCTCGGGTCGGATCGACGTGCTTGTCGCCACGACGGTTGTCGAAGTCGGCATCGATGTTCCGAACGCCACGTGCATGGCAATCGAACACGCCGAACGGTATGGGCTGTCGCAGTTGCACCAGTTGCGGGGCCGGATCGGACGCGGAGACAAGCCGGGCATCTGTTTTCTGATGGCAGGCTCGGCCAAGGCGACGGACAATGAGCGGCTGGGGGTGCTCGCGGGGACGACCGACGGCTTCAGGATCGCCGAAGAAGACTTGCGGCTACGGGGACCGGGTGAGATGATGGGAACACGACAGCACGGACTGCCGGAATTGCGCGTGGCCGATCTCGTCGGTGATGGCGAATTGCTGCGATTGGCTCAACAGGACGCGGGCGATCTTGTCCGCAACGATCCCCAACTTCGCCGACCGGAACATGCCGATCTCAGGAATCTTCTGAGCGCAAAGTATGCGGATCGGCTAGCGCTGCTCGATATCGGATAATGCAATTGGATCATGTCAGATGCTCTTTCATTGCGCGGATCCATAACACACTCGGAGGTGGATGGGCCATTGAGTCGGGTCCGGGACACCTCCTTGAAGGGTGATAGACGACCGATAACTCGAGTGAAATATGGCTAATAAGTGCACATTAGCGCACATTAGCGCATATTCGTGCAAATCCGTGCAAATTCGTGCAAATGGGCTGAGCGTCGAATTGCTGACGGGTCGTGACATCGGATCGGCTTCCATACCAGGTAAAAAACGGCGACGTTTTTTTTTGCGTGAAATTTGACGAAAATTTACGAACATTTGATCTGCTCATCCCTTCTCGTTCGAGGGTATATTCGTGTCGTTCTCATTCCCTGCATTTGACCTACATACTTGCTCCCTGTTCCTTTTTGGAAACGTCGAAATATAAAGAAGAAGAAGAGGATGGGGGGCCGGAGGGTCGGGGATCGGGGGCTGTGGGTCGGGGAATTGTGGATTGGAAATTGCAGTTTGAACGGTTTGAAAGCCTGGCTGAAGCCGGCTATTGGTGCTTCGAGATAGTTCGCACCACCGACTAAAGTCGGTGACAAAAACTAACCGGCTAAAGCCCGGCATAGAGACGTGCCTACATTAGCAAGCGCCTACACAACCACTCGAGTGCGCATCAATACTTGCTCAAAACCCGATCCAACGGTGTAATATATTCCCAACAGAGTACGGAAACCGAAGGAGGCCCCCCATGTCGAAAATCAGCGTCATCGTAGTAGCGGCCGGTCGCGGCGAGCGATTCGGCGACAAGCAAAACAAGATCTTCGCAAAACTCGACGGGCAGCCCTTGTTCCTGCGGGCCCTCCAATTGTTCGTCAATCGGGAAGACGTCTGCCAGACGATCCTCGTCGTCGCCCCCGACGACGTGGAGGAGATGAAAACCAAATATGGGGCGAACATCGGTTTCATGGGCGTCAAGTTCGTCGAGGGCGGGGCACAGCGTTTCGAGTCCGTCGCCAACGGTCTCGCCGAAGTCGCCGATGACGCCGAATTCGTCGCCGTTCACGACGCCGTCCGCGTCTGCCTGGCAGAAGTCTGGATCGATCGTATTTTCGAGGCCGCCGCCGAGCACGGGTCAGTCTGCCCCGTCGTGCCGGTGACCGCCACGCTCAAGCGGGTGGCCGATGACAAGACGATTGGCGAGACCGTGCCGCGAACGGGGCTTCACACGGCCCAGACGCCGCAGGTGTTCAGGCGCGAGATCATTCTGAATGCCTACGAGAAGTTAAAAACAAACGGGGGGGAGGCCGACTCGGTCGCGATTACGGACGATGCCCAGGTCGTTGTCGCTGCAGGGCACCCGGTCACGGCGGTTGTCAGCGACCCGCGGAATATCAAGATCACCAGCAAGGGCGATCTGTCGCTTGCGTCGGCGATCCTCAAGTCGTTGCCGCAGAAGTCCGTCGCCCGCCGCGGCGCCTTCGAGGAGGCCCAGTGGTAGCC
>CAYXGR010000346.1:0-3836 GCA_964464525.1 uncultured Planctomycetaceae bacterium | reverse complement strand
ATACGATCCCGGTGAGATGGGATCCGCTTGACCCATTCAAATAGTCATGCACCCCATTGGCTGAAACCCACCCCCACTCACCTTGTAATGGACGCCCCAACTTGGATAGAATGAGCGCTTCAATCAGCAGTACGGACGGGGCCCGGTAATATCTCGCCTCCCGTCCCGCAGCCGATCGGGGTGGGGATGCCGCATCCCGAGGAATAATTCTCTTTCCTCAATAGCTACATCCTATGGGACGATTTTGACTGAGAACCTGAGCCTCGGGATTTTCCGAGGCTGGAGTGGGAGTACTTCATGGAATCGAGGAGAGGGTCCATCCGGGCCGCACTGATCGTCGTATACCTGTCCGCCACCGCCTTCGGTCAACCGATCGCTACACCCACCGGCGGCCCCCGGCCTCTGGCGGCCACCCCCCGTCCCCTCGAAAAGGGCAAACTCTACCTGAACACCGGCACGATCGATACCACCCAAATACCCAACCTGAAAAGCGCGCAGCGGGCCGCGCTTCAAACACCCAAGGCCTGTGTTCTCCAACTGACCGGCCCCATCACCCCACAGATCCGCGGCGCGCTCGAACACGCAGGCGTCGTCCTCGGCGACTATCTTCCCCTGAATGCCTACTGCGTCGATCTGTCCGGTGCCAATCCGGCCACGATCTCGGCGATGCCCTCCGTCGCCTGGGTCGGCCAATATCAAGACAATTGGAAAATCGATCCCGACTGCGGCAAGCTGCAACATCTTAAGCCCGCCCGCCTCGCCCTGGCCGCAAAGAACGATATCCCCGTCATCATCACCCTCTTCTCCGACCGTTTCCCCGGCGACGTCCTCGCCGCGATCAAGGCCATCAACGGCGCGATCGTCCATTACAACGAGCCCGTCGGCCGGCACGAAACCATCTCGGCTACCCTGCCAAGTGTCAGTCTCCCCGCGATCTCCGCATTGGACTCCGTTCAATACATCGAGGAGGCCCCGGAAATTACGTTCCGAAACAGCACCGACCGCTGGATCGTCCAAAGCAATCAGACCAACGTGACGCCACTCTACGACAACGGTATACATGGAGAGGGTCAGATCGTCGGCGTCCTAGACGGCGCGGCCGACCAGCAACATTGTTCTCTCGACGGCGGAAAAATCCTCGTCTACAACGCCGCCGACGGAAATGACACCCACGGCACCCACGTCTCCTGCACCGCGGTCGGCGACAACGGCGTCTTCGACGACACCCGAGGCGTCGCCTACCTCGCCAACATGGTCTACAATTCCGTTCCGGCCTTTACCGAGTCGGGCGTCAATAACCAGCTCAGCCTCCACCATAGCCAGGGCGCCCGAATTCACACCAACAGTTGGGGAAACGACGGCACCACCAACTACGACAGCCTCGCCCGAGGTTTCGACTTCTTTCTCTATGGAAACGAGGAGAGCATCGTCTGTCTCGCCGTCACCAACCTCACCTCGCTGAAGAATCCGGAAAACGCGAAAAACCTCCTCGCCTGCGGCGCCTCACGAGATACGCCCAACCAGTCGCAGCATTGTTCCGGCGGCACCGGTCCGACGGCCGACGGTCGGCGAAAACCCGAGATCTACGCACCCGGTTGCGGCACCCAGTCCGCCATCCCCAGCACCTGCAGCACCGGCCCGCTGACCGGCACCTCGATGGCCAGCCCCGCCATTGCCGGCACCGCGGCGATGGTCCGCCAATACTACACCAACGGTTTTTACCCCACGGGCGCCCCCAACCCGCCCGATACCATCACCCCCAGCGGAGCGCTCATCAAGGCCACCCTCATCAATGCCGCCGTCGACATGACCGGCGTCGTCGGCTATCCCAGCAACCGGGAAGGCTGGGGCCGGCTCCTCGCAGACGAAGCCCTCTTCTTCGCGGGCGATACACGAAAACTGCTCATGCTCGAAGACCGGTTTAACGTCTTCGGCCTCTCCACCGGCCAGCAAGTAGACCATTTCTTTGAAGTCACGACATCCTCCGAAACACTGAAAATTACCCTTGTCTGGACCGACCCGCCCGCCGCCGCCAGCACCGGAACCGGCTTCGCCGCCGTCAACGACCTCGACCTCGAAGTCGTCGCCCCCAACGGCGATCTATTTCTCGGAAACGCCTTCAGCGGGGGACAGTCGGCCACCGGCGGAACCAAGGATGACCGGAACAATGTCGAACAGGTCCATCTGAATATCCCGCAGACCGGCGTCTGGACCGTCCGCGTCCTGGCTCCGGCCGTGAATCTGAATGCCCAGGGATTCGCACTCGTCGCCTCGGGAGACATCACGCCCCAGCTTCCAGCACTCACCATCAGCCTGCCCAACGGCGCGCCCACTGTGCTCTCGCCCGACGCCGCGGTCAGCTTTGACGTCGAGATCGTCCCGGTCAACGAGGCCCTTCTCCCGGGCAGCCCCACCCTGCATTATCGCTACGATGCCGGTGCCTTCCTCACCGCCGCGCTCTCGCCAATGGGCGGCAATCTCTACCAGGCCACCCTCCCGCCGGCCAATTGTGGCACCTCGCCCGAGTTCTACGTCAGTGCCGAGGGCGACATGGGCACCCTCATCAACTTGCCAGCCGGTGCGCCGACCACCGTCTATACCGCGACAGTTTCCACCGGTACATTCGTATTTTTACAGGAAAACTTCGAGACCAACCAGGGCTGGACCACCGAAAACCTAGGCGCGACCGCCGGTCTCTGGGAACGGGCCGTTCCCATCAACGATCCCGGTTGGGCCTTCGGGCCGATCTCCGACTCCGACGGCAGCGGACAGTGCTTCGTCACCGACAATGCCGCGGGTAATTCCGACATCGATCCCGCCGGCGCAGCGGTCCGCCTCACCAGTCCGATGATCGACATGTCCGCCAACAATCTCGTCATCAGCTACGACTATTTCCTCAGCCTGAATAATGCAAACGGTTCGGACGTGCTCAGTGTCGAAATCAACAACGACGGAGGAGTCGGCCCCTGGATTCAGATTGCCGTACACAGTACCGACGGAGGCCAGACCTGGCGAAACCATGTCATCACCCAGGCCGAAATGGAGGCCGCCGGCGTGGTGCTCAATACCACGATGATGCTCCGATTCACCGCCAACGACGGCACTCCCTCCAGTGTCGCCGAGGCCGGTCTCGACGCGGTTCTCGTCATGGGCGACGTCTGCAACCAAACTCTGCCCACCCCGGACGTCCCCACCGGTCTCACGGCGACCGATGGCGCCTTCTGCGACAAAGTGATGCTCGTCTGGAATGCCGCCGCCTTCGCCGCCGACTACGCAGTCTGGCGGAACACGATCAACGATCCCGTCACCGCGACGCAAATCACCACCGGAGTGGTGCCGACAACATATGACGACACGGCCGTGACGCCGGGAGATTCGTTTTTCTACTGGGTCCAGGCCTGCAACGTGACCGCCTGCAGCGCCCTGAGTATCGAGGATGTCGGATCGGTCGGCTTGCTCGCCGACTTCGACGGCGACGGTTTCATCGACGGCGACGACATCGCCGGTTTCATCAGCGCCCAACTCGCCGGCGCCCCCATAGATGCCTGTGCCGATCTGGCTGCTCCCTTCGGAGTCCTGGACACAGCCGACACCACGGCCTTCGTCAACCTGCTCCTCGCCCCATAGCCCGCAGGCCCAAGTGTGCCACTGCTTCAAGCAGTGCCGAACACCCGGTGTATTCCGAATGCCGGGTGCCATGCTTACACGTCCCGGCAGTATGGAATGCAGATTAAATAACTTCCCTGTTTCGGATCGCCCATGACCGGCTGGATACCTCGCAAATCGCCCCGGATCGCTCATGACAGGCTGGATACCACGCCAATCGCCCCGAAGGG
>CAYXGR010000345.1:1676-3848 GCA_964464525.1 uncultured Planctomycetaceae bacterium | reverse complement strand
GAAGCAGCAATTCACACCGGTTGGAAACCGGTGCCACAGAAAACCTGTGCCACAGATCACTCTGAGATTGACCTTAAGTGTATAGTTGATCAATTCTTACGAATCTATCCTCGTGACAGCAATATCGGCCTGAATTCATCGGCTTGATTGCGACGATTGCCACTGTTCCGGGTACAAGAGGTACGAGAAGCGGGTATTCGTGCGCCCACATTCCATGATTGGCGTGAGTTGTGTGCAATTTGAAACAGTCCAACACGAGTCATGTTGTGTCCGGAGCAACCTTTGCGCGCCGTTTTGATCCGAGAGCAGGTTTCAGGCACTCGGGTATTGTGCTTCTGGAGGTTGTTGTTTCACTGGGCATTCTGCTCGTCGCGATGGGGGTTATCGGGCTGGTCTTCAGCAACGGGCAGCACACCGTCAAACTCGCCGAGCAAATGACCCGCGGCATGCTCATGACCGAGCGGCTGATCGTGGAAATCGACACCGCCATCCTGGAAATGGACGAACAGGAGAAGTCGGGGGTGTTTGGGGATGAATCGATCCCCGACATGTCCTGGCGCGTGGAAGTGAATCCATCGGACACCATAGAAGGGCTCAATGAGATCGACATTAACATCTATATGGGCGATCCCGATGGCGACGAGGATGAGCGCCGTTTTGTCATGTCGACGCGGATCTTCAGACCGGAGCCGCGCGGGCTCGATTTTGAGCGCGACTTCGGGCTTGACGAGGATCAGATCCAGGAGTTGACGGACTCAATTCCGGGTGGAACCCAGTTACTCGATCCGACCAACTTCGATCCTCGGACGCTGATGGCGCAGCTTGATCTGGATTCGCTGATCGAACTGCTGCCGACTCTGATCCAGGCATTCGGCGCCAATTTGTCGCAGGGTCAAATCGATCAGATTATCGACGCGGTTGAATCGGGTGATCTGGGTTCGCTTCAGAATGCTGCGGGGCAGCCCGGTGGGGGGGCGCCGCCGAGCGCCGGCGAGAATCGTACGAGGGGAGGGTCATGAACGCGCGTCGATGGCAACGATCGATACGGCGCCATGGTGTGACGCTTCTCGAAGTCCTGCTGGCGATCGGTCTGATCGTCCTGGTTTCGTCCATGATGTTTATGTTCTACAGCCAGTCATTGCGTACCCGCGCCTATGTTCAGAAGGTCGTCTCCACCGGCTATCTCGCCCGGACCATTGCCCATCAGATCGCCGAGGAGATTCGCGCGACGAACGGATTTCTGATCGAGGCCGGCCCCGGCATCAGCGGTACCGATCGCTTGATCACGCTCCAGACGGTTCAGATGCCGGACAAGAAACTGTTTCGTGTGCTATCGATCCAGGATGATCCGCCGCCGGCGGAATCGGATATCCGTCAGGTTCAATATTACCTGGCCTATGACGACGAGGAGACGTACGTCTATCCGGACGGCACCGAGGCCGACAAGCCGCTGGGCCTGGTTCGCCGCGAGATCAAGACACTGCATCAGACCGCCTTGTATGAAAACCGATCGAGATCGATTGATCTGGACCTGATCTCGCCGGAGTTGAAGTATGTGCGCTTCCGCTATTTTGACGGTGTCGAGTGGGTGGACAAGTGGGACATTGGAAGCGAGCCGGAGGGCGGTCTGGGCAATTCGCTGCCACAGGCGGTGGAGATCACGGTCGGCTACGACGAACTGCCGCCGCCGGAGGAAGACGAGGAGGAGGATGATGAGGAGGATGAGGCGCTGACGGATTCGGAGTTGGCGCCGTCGATTCCGGAGCCGTATTCCCAGGACAGCTACACCGTGACCGTTCGCCTGCCGCAGGCGGATATCTTTTTCGGTTCACGGATCATGCGTGCCCAGAAGCGTTCCCGATCACAGCGGAGCGAAAGATAAGATCGTATGAAACCTGAGCCCAGGATATTGAAACGAGATCGCAAATGGAGGAGTTGCGTAAGTCCGAGTGCCGGAATCGTACGGCGGCCTCGACAGCGAACGCGGCGAGGGCTGATGCTGGTCGTGGTTCTGGTCATGGTCGTTCTGCTGTCATTGTTGGCAGCGAGCTACTCTTTCATGGTTCGTGCTCATCTTCGCGGGGTGATTGCTCGAACCCAGCAGTTCCAGGCTCGAATGGCCGCCGAGGCCGGGGTCCAGCATGCCGTCGTGATCCTGCGTGATCGACAGGG
>CAYXGR010000345.1:0-1576 GCA_964464525.1 uncultured Planctomycetaceae bacterium | reverse complement strand
TGGCCGCCGAGGCCGGGGTCCAGCATGCCGTCGTGATCCTGCGTGATCGACAGGGTGATGTCGCCACCTGGTACGACAACGAGGAAGAACTGCGCAGCGCCCTGCTCATCGGCCACGAGGACTCGGAGGCCAGTGACAAGATGAAGCGGCGCGATGACATTCGCACCTACGACAAGTTCTCCGATTTTGCATTTCGCTACACCCTTTACGGACCCAACTTCGACAAGCCCGACGATGTTCGCTACGGCTTTACGGATGAGTCTGCGCGGCTGGATATGAACGTGGCGACCGAGGCGCAGCTTCGACGCCTTTTTGAATTGGTCATCCCCGAAGAGAGTGATCACGAGGTGGATATTAACATCCTGGTCGATTCTCTCCTCGATTGGCGCACCTCCGGAAACACACCCCGGGCGAACGGGGCGAAGAATGAATACTACGGCACACTCGATCCGCCTTATCGTTGCAAGTCGCAACCTTTTTCAACGGTCGAGGAGTTGCTGCTGGTTCGTGGATTCACCGCCTGGGTTGTTTATGGGGAGGACTACAACCAGAACGGACTGCTGGATCCGAACGAGGATGACGACGAAGTCTCCTTTCCTCCCGACAATGCGGACGGCATCTTGTTCCGCGGAATCGGGCCCTATTTGACCGTGTGGTCGCAGGAGATGAACACGGCGGCGGACAACAGCCCGCGGATCAATTTGAACCTTCAGGATCTTGAGAAGTTGGAGAAGAAGCTGGAAGAGACCGACCTCGACGGGGACATTATCAGTTATATTATGGACGTTCGCCAAGCTGGAATCCCCTTTAACAGTGTTATGAACCTGATTCCCGCGCCGCCGCCCCCGGAAGAGGAGGAGGAAGACGGTGCCGACGCGCAGGATTTGACACCTCCCCCCCCTGCAACCACGCAACCCGATGGTTCGGATGCCACATCGCAGCCGGAGGGTGAAAACACTGATAGTCCCGAGGGTGGATCGTCCGATCAAGACGGGACGGGACGCGGGTCCGAAAATCCACGCTCGCCCGCGCCTGTGTATCAGAACCTGACGGAGGACGAACCGCCCGGGGAATACAGCGACTTGCCAGTGGTACTGGATGCGTTGACCGTGGCTGCGACCCCGTTCTTCCAGGCGCGTATCAATGTGAGCACGGCGCCGCGCGAGGTGCTGGCGATGCTGGATGATCTCACGATCGAGGAGGTGGACGCGATCGTGGAGGCTCGGCGTGAACTGCGTGACGAGGATAGGTCTTCGGTCGCCTGGCTCCTGACGGAGGGCGTGATGGATGAGAACAAGTTTCGGGGACTGTTGGACAAGATTACGACCCGTTCGTCGACCTATCGGATCGAGTCGGTGGGTTATGCCGACCACATCGGTGTGGTCGAGCGGATCCTGTATGTCATTCAGATGCGCGGTCCGATGGCACAGGTGCTTTACTATCGAAACATGAACGAGCTGGGCACTGCGTACAACCCCTACGGCGACGAGGGGCGTGAGCTGAAAAATCGGTCGAACTAGGGATGGCGATGGGCTTCGGCAAGAAAAAAATACTGGCTGTCGATTGGGACAAGAAC
>CAYXGR010000344.1:0-3857 GCA_964464525.1 uncultured Planctomycetaceae bacterium | reverse complement strand
CGTCACTCGCGATTCGCGAGGCGATCGAACAGCGTGTGCGCGCCGATACGTCGATCCGAGGCAAACGACGTAAGACCGCGTTGAATAATCTGGCTCAGACGCTGAATAACTATGCCGGTCTCCTGGTAAGCACAGGGGCGCCCGATCGGAAGGCCCTCGCCGAGAGGTGCTATATTCGTGCGTTGGCCCTGCGCGAAGAGGCATTCGGTCCCGACCACCCCGAGGTCGGCAAGATGCTCAGCAACCTGGGATACTTCTATCGAACTCACGGAGACGCTGAGAAGGCGGAGACATACTTCCGGCGGGCGATTGACATCTGGCGCGGCGAGAAGGGCCTGGGTCAGAACCACATCTTCATCGCCCGATCGATGCACGAGTTGGCGCGGTTGTTGCTGGCCCGAAAGGCGTTCGATGAAGCGGAGATGCTGTGCCGGAAGGCGCGGGATATTCGCGTGACGCTGCTGGGGGAGGACCACATAGCAGTGGATGAGTCGAACACACTCCTTGATGAGATTCGCCGAATGCGGCATGAGCAGGCCGATTGATTTGCAATCATGGTTTTGGACAGGTCTTGCTGCGTCGAACGGGTACTCTGCGCGTGGGCACTGTTAAGAAATGATCCTTCATCCTTCAGGATCCTTTCTTAACAGTGGCACCCGGCCGTAGGACCACAATTCCCTGGGACATCATCTCGGAGATTCGGTCCACACGGCGGACCCTACAATCTGCAAACTATAAACTATATAGACAGACAGGGTTGCGAGACGCTTTCCGCCCCGCAACCCTGTTCTGAATCGTCATTCCCATCGGCCATCCTCGCTCAACGATCGCGACGACCCGTCCGCCCCTGACGTCGTCGGATGTTCATCCCGCACATCGTGGCGAAGGAAAGCATCATCAGCGGGGCATTGCCATTCCCACATCCCGCGTCGCCCGGCGGAGGCGTGTCCGGATTCGGATCATCGGGGTTCGGATCATCGGGATTCGGCGCCTCAGGATTCGGGTTCCCGGAATCACCGACTTCCTCGCAATCCAGCGTTCCATCGCCATCGCTGTCGACATCGGCCTGACCGCAGCCGCAGACGCCCGCCTCGGTCTTGTCGGCGTTGTTCGGGCATTCGTCTAGGCAGTCGGCCACACCGTCGCCGTCGCTGTCTCGAAGGTCATCTTCACCCGGGCAGGTGTCGCAGTCGTCGGGAACGCCGTCACCGTCACTGTCGGCGTCGCACTCATCGGGGATGCCGTTGAAGTTGCAGTCCTCGCTTGTACCGTCGGACAGATCCTCGTCGTCGGCCGTGCCGTTGCCATTGCAATCCTCGAATTCGACGGGCGGCTCGATACCACGACCTCGGAGTGTGAAGTCGAACGGGCCGACCGTGTTCGACGCGTTGCTGAACACGAATACCCGAGCGGTCCGGATGGCGGCGAGCTGCGGCTCGAACTCGATCCGAAAGCTCTTGGCGAATCCCTCGGGATTGCCCGCCGGGATCGGGAATGTGTTCGGCTGCGAGAGCACGCTGAAGCCTGAGATGCCGCTGACGACGGACACGGGTGGGGTGCTGGTGAACTCCAGATCGGAGTCGCCGTGATTCTCGATCGAGTAGAATACCGCCTGAGATTCGCCGAGTAAGACATCCGGGAAGTCGGAGAATCCGCCCTCGGTCACTTCGACCTTGCCGAACACGAACTCCGGCGTGATCTGGAACACCCGGATTTCGGCCTGGCCACTCGAACTGTTCGACTGTGTTCCCACACCGCTAACGGTGAAGGTGTAGGCGCTCTCGTCGGCGTCGTCGTTGGAGATCAGCACCGTTGCCGTCCGCGTGCCAGCCGCGGAGGGCCGGAAGCCGACGTTGAAGGCGACGGGTTCACCCGGGTCGATGCTGATTGTGACCGGCTGAAGGTTTACGGTGAAATCACCGGCATTTGTGCCGAAGATGGCGATGCTGGGATTGTTGGTCAGGTTGAGTACGCCGCCGCCATTGTTCTCGATTGTGAAGAAGGCGTGCCTGTCGGTGTTGACCGACACCTGGCTGAAGTTGTACTGGCCGCCCGAGGGGAGATCGACCTGTGTCGGGTTCTGGGCAACGACGTCGATCTCCGGTTCGCTGTTGCGTGATACACTCAGGGTATAGCGCTGCACGTCCACGTGGCCATCATTCGCCGCGACGCGGAGCTTGTACAGACCGCTCGCAGGCGCGCTGTTGATTGTGATCGTCTCGGCGTCGCCGAGTCCTCCGGTGGCGCTCTGGTCGAGCAATTGTCCATTGTGGAACAGCGCCAGGCTCAAGTCGCGGGCCGCGGCGGCATCGATCTCTTCGGTGATCACGGGGGCGGCCTCATCCAGCGGCTGGGGTCCGCTGTCATACACGGTGCCGATCGGCGTGACGGTGATGTTGAGCTGCGTCCCGGCCGTCGCGTTGAACTTGTACCAGTCTTCGGCACCGGCCCGCTCGATGGCCATCTCATAATTGGTATTGAGCGCGGCCGGCTGATTCTCTGCGAGGGAACCCAGCGGCGTCGCCTGGTCGGCGGTGTTGTTGGACTCGGCCGGATCGCCATAGAGGGCCATCGCTGCGCGGATGTCGTCTTCCTGCGGGCCGTCGAAATTCGTGTTCAGCGACGGCTCCATCAGCTTGGTGTGGTCCTTCGGCATGACGTGCTTGATCCCCAGACCGTGGCCGTGCTCGTGGAGCATGGTATTCCGTAATGCTCGGAAGTTGTTGGTCGCATCGGTGAACTTCGCCATGTTATCGCTGTCGAGCACCATGTCGCCGCCGTTGAGCGGATAGCGGTTGAAGGCGAGGACATTCTGGCCGACGGCGCCATCAACGGGTCTCATGGAGATACGGATATCACCACGGCCGACGTTGTTGGATGTGGGCAGGACTCCGTCCAGACCCCAGACCGCCCCATCATCGGGCACCTCGATGTAGCGGATGTTCGTCACCTCCTGCCACTGATCGAATGTCAGACGGACGATGTCTTGAAACGCGTCCATGCCGCCGGGAAATTCACTGTCCATGGTTGCAAAAAGGTTGCTGCCAGCCGCGCCGGCGTCGCCGTCGAGACTGGTCGCTGGGATGTTGACGCCATCGGTCACGAAACTGTAGGTCAGGAAGAACGGCTCGCCCACGGGAATGGTCGGATCGCCGGCCGTGCGAAACCACGTCGAACCGTGCAGTTGAAAGCGAAGCCCGCCGCCGGGGTTGAGATCCTCCTCGGGCATGTTCTTCAGGAAACGCTGAAGACCCGCGGAATCGATACCGCCGTCAAACATGACGCTGTAGGTCGGCAGAGAGACACAGGTTGCGTTCCCGGTGTCGTCGAGGTGGTCGTGCTGATGCAAAATCTGTGCGATCTTTCGATCGCGCTGTCCCCCGGTCGATCGAACATCCTGAGCGAAAAGCGGTGTGCTCATGAGGCCGAGCGCCAGCACGACGACGAGGCTGAGTACCACACGGCTTAGGCGCTGCGTTACGTCCGAGGTTCGAGTTGATCCGCGAACCGCGAATACGTCCTTCGTTCCGCACGGGAGTCCAAAGGGTGCTCGGTCTCCACTGTCGTTTCTTCGTTCTTCACGATTGAGTGGTTGGTTCGGATTCATATGTCTGCTCCTTGTTCGTGTCAGGTCCGTTATGGGTTTCCGGCGACGATCGCCTTCACCCTTTGACACGAACAGGGCGATCCCCCGGACCGCGCCGATTAAGGAGTTGCCGCAGATAATCCGTAACTCCTTAAATAACAGTTGGTTATCGAGACAGAAAAAGGAGTTTCAGATCAAATCACTCCACCCGGCCACGGGTCCATGACACAATCGGCGGGTGTAGTTCGGAGCTATTCCAGTCATCAGTCAC
>CAYXGR010000343.1:0-3861 GCA_964464525.1 uncultured Planctomycetaceae bacterium | reverse complement strand
GGCATCAACCGGGCGACGGACGTCATGCTCGGCGGCAAAATCGCCGTCGTCTGCGGCTACGGCGACGTCGGCAAGGGGTGTGCCCAGTCCCTGCGGGGCCAAGGCTGCCGCGTGCTTGTCACCGAGATCGATCCGATCTGTGCCCTGCAGGCGGCCATGGAGGGCTACGAGGTCAAGACGCTCGAGGATGTCCTCGCACTGGCCGACATCTTCGTGACGACGACCGGCAACAAGGACATCATCACCGTCGATCACATGAAGCGGATGAAGACCGGGGCCATCGTGGGGAACATCGGCCACTTCGACAACGAGATTGACATGGCCGGCCTGACGAAATTTCCCGGCATCAAGAAGAACAACATCAAACCGCAGGTCGATCAGTGGGTCTTTCCCGACGGCCGCTCGATCATAATTCTGGCCGAGGGTCGGCTGCTCAATCTCGGCTGTGCGACCGGTCATCCGAGCTTCGTCATGAGCAACAGCTTCACGAACCAGGTCATTGCTCAGATCGAGCTTCATCAGAACCCGGATCGCTACGAGAACAAGGTCTATACCCTTCCGAAACATCTCGATGAGAAGGTTGCCCGGCTGCATCTGAACCACCTTGGCGTCAAGCTCACGAGCCTGACGCCCGAGCAGGCCGACTATCTCGGCATCCCCGTTGAGGGACCGTACAAGCCGGAACACTATCGGTATTGATAGAAACGTCAAAACGTCAAGACGCCGAAATAACGACAACAAAAACGACAACGGTGCTCGAGTGAGCCGGGGTTGGTATGGGTTATGCGAACACGTCCCCGAAAAGGACCGGGGCGTGTTCGCACTGCTTGAAGCAGTGGCACACGGCGTACGTCCACATGGGGCCTGCATTCAATCCGAGCCCCGAGCGCAAGCGAGTGGGTAGATGATCAAAGGGCCTACTCCAGGAAGAACCCCACATTGAAACGCCGGAGCTCTGAATATAACCCACGTAGAGTATCATGGACCGTGCGTCCATGCCTACACTGCTTGAAGCAGTGGCACACGTCTTCCGGTTACTCTGTCTTAGATTGATGTAGTTTAGGGTGAATTCCGCAGATTCTCGTCAGGATTGGATCAGGATGTCGGCGAGGAGGGGTGCATCCTCGACGGTGATCATGTCGTCCTGGTTCATATCCGCGCCCCACCGGGCACGCAGCGGCCAGCCGCTGGTACCGTTGAAGAGCATGTCGATATAGGCGTCGATGTCGAGGCCGTTGAGCTGTCGATCGCCGTTGGCGTCGCCGGTTCCCTTCAATTCGGGGGCGTTGATGGCCCCATAGACCATCGGTCCGAGGAGCAGGTAGGCGTCGTCGTCGTCGATCAGACCGTTGCCGTCCAGGTCGGCACTGGCGGTGTGTGCCGGATCGTTGTCGATGCCGAGCAACACGTCGGTAAACGGAAGAATATCCAACCCATCCACGGCGCCGTCGGCGTTGATGTCGCCGTTGCCCTGGATGATCGGTGGGATTTCATTGAACCAATAGGGAACCGTCAGGAAGGGATCGCCGATGAGTGTCCACATCCAGTCGTTGAAGGGATTGGCCAGGTAGTAGGCCTCCCCCAGAGTCCAGCCCTCACGCATCGAAGCCAGGATCGTATCCGGGAAAGGGCCGACGCAGCAGATCGGCTCCCCCGTCGCGCCGATGCTGGCGGCGTAGCCGGCGGCTAAGGCGTTTGGGACGTAGAGCGAGCCTTCCAACGTGGTGCTGCGCAGTGTGACAGCTCCGAAACTGTTGAAATGGAATGCGAGAATACTGCTGCCTGGGTTGTTGCTCACAAATTGGTCCGGCGACCATCCAAAGAGCTGGTAGACGGAGAAGCGGAAGGCATCCAACGATGGGATCGTTGGCCCGGATTGACCATCGAGATCGAACTCCACCCACGGAATGTCAGCCAATTCCGGCGCCTGTACGGCGGCCTTCAGCCAGAACCATTCGTTTGTGGAGGACGGGAAATCCGTATCGAAATAGTCGAAGGAGACGTTTTCGCCGGCGAGTCCTGCCGCGGAATTTTCGATCGCCAGTGCCCGCTGTGTCAAGGCCTGGGCATCCTGCATCGTCGGCCCGTCTATCCGAGCGACCATATAGCGTCCGCTTTTCAGGCTGGCTTTGGTCAGACGTTGAGCCGGAATGATGGACGGAGGTTGTTGGGCATGGGGATTATCAAGGTTTGTATTTCGTTGAGATGCTGCCTGATTGAAGTCGTCCCACATGTCCTGAAGGGCGTCAGCGATGGAAAACCCACCGACATCAGGCAGCCCTGCGGGGAGTGTCTCGTAGTGACCGGGCAGGCCATAACCCAGGATGATACCCATAGTCTGCTGTTCGAAATCGATATCGAGCGTGAAGAGATCGCGAACGGGTGTGATGATTTGCGCCTGGGCTTCGTCGATAGTAGCGAGATGCTCCGTCAGATCGGCATCAAGCCCGAGCATGTTGGTTGCAGGAATGCCCCGAATGGTCGTATACCATTGGGCCCAGGAGACGCTGTCGGGATCATTGAGATTGTAGAGCACCAGCCAGCTATCGGGCATATCGGCGGTGCGTAACTGGGGATCAATCGCGACGGCAGACGTCGCCGTGAGTGCGACAGCGATCGCGCCGCACATCAACAGCCCCCAGGCCCTTGGTCGGTTGGCCTGCTTCTTCACTTCCCCGCTCCAGTCCCCCCGGGAACAAACGTCGGTGTCACATGACACACACCATTCACGGTGCCTCTCCAATCGATTACGGCTCCGAGGTGGCACATCATTCATCGCGCCAGCCCCCCGGTCAAGAGCCTTGGGGCTGGGGGTACCGTCGGCCGGCCCCTTTCCGAGAGTGGCTCCCTACAGCCCTCTCCAAGTCATACGGTTTTCGTTGTGTTACTTCGCAACGGTACTAGAAACTGAATACCTGTGTGCGATGGCGAAGACCACGCCCACCACCACGATTGGGGGCGGGGAAGGATGCCGAAACACCCATGATCCGCAGCGCAATCAAAAAAACTCATCACACACGCCCCTCCCCCACAACATAACAACCATTGCAGATTGAAGGGGGAGAAGGAGGAAAGGGGACGCGCACGAGAGCGTCGTCCCCCCCCAAATAAACTCTGTTCTTATCGTTGGCGTCGTCGAAGCAGGAGCATTCCGCCACCCAGAGTCAGCAGGACCATGGATGCGGGCTCCGGAACCGTGACAAAACCAATCATCAGATCCTGAAACTGGATGTTAATCGCCGCGCTGCCCTGGGGCCCCGCAATGGCAATCACATCGTTTTGCAGCGAGATGTGGATGTCGTTGTGAGGTGTCGGGAAGGCAAACTCGACAGTGACGGCGGCGTTGCCGTTCCAAGTGCCATTGCCTGGCGTGTTGACCGGGAACGCGACATCCGTGACCAAGGCGCCGGTAAAGGAACGCTCGAGGCTGCCGGCACCGGGATTCTCAGTCATCGACAGGTTGGCATTGACGTCGACGCTGCCTTCGGTCGTGATGGCGTAGCTGCCGAATGCAGTGACCATGATCGACGAGAAGGCCAGGCCTGGATTGGCCAGGACATCAAACGACACTGCGTCAGATGCCGTCGAAGTGGCACCGTTCGCCGCATTCACCGCAAAACCCGTGCTGAAGAAGAAATCATTGCCGGAGATGAGCGGGTCGCCGAAAAATCCGTTGATGTCGCCGCCGTTGGAGTAGGCGAAATCAAGCGGCTGTCCAAGGAAATCCGTGTTTCCACTCGGCGATGTCCATGATCCCGCCAATGCAGGCGATACGATCATCAACACGGCCGCTGCGCACAATACTCGTCCAATTACCCCATACTTCATGTTCTTTCCCTTTCATTGTTCTGAGAAAAGAAG
>CAYXGR010000342.1:0-3862 GCA_964464525.1 uncultured Planctomycetaceae bacterium | reverse complement strand
GGTCGTGATCGCTCCCTTACGGTCGCGGCTCTGATATGAGCCATTTCTAATACACCCTCTTAGACAAGCCCGCGAAACCAGTATTCCACCCATGCCGCACCCTCATAGGCCAGCTCAGGCAGGATCAACAGACGCCACGTCATGTTCCGATCGATTCGCTCCCGCCATGCCCGCTCCCAACGCGGTTCGCGCATCGTGATGTGCCGATAACCCGCCTTTTCGAAACAGGCCCGGCTTCGCGCCATGTGTGTGTAGCTCGTCACGATGATGCACCGATCCTGCGCGGGATCGAGACCGGTCAATCGCTGGATCGAGCCGGGGTGGTCGCGGGTCGTCCAGACCTGATCATCGACGAGAATGTGATCCGCCGGTGCTCCCCATTCGATGGCCGTCTCCCGCATGAACTCCGTCGCCCCGGCCCGATTGCTGAGCACCAGCGTCTCGGCATAACCCTCCTGAAGCAACCGGGCGGCCTCGATAATCCGAGCCGGATCACCCCCCAGGCAGATAATGATATCGGCCCTCCCCAACTCCCCCTGCCGATCCATGGCATCCATGATCCGCTCCGGGATCGGCAACACGACGAAGAGTATGCCGAGCAGTGCGATAGCCGTCAGGAAATGCTCCGCCCAGCGCAGGGACCGCCGGATCAGGCATCTTCGGCCGCTGGCGCGGGTGGATGGAGCGGGGATCGGTTTTTCAGGACTCGAATTCGAAACTGTCATGTCGAAAACACCTTTCCGGGAATGATCAGGCCCCGGTCGGTCGATAAGAGGAGGATGCCGACCGAAGCGGTCCTAGTGTAGCCGATGGATTGCGGTCTCTCACCCCGGGATCCCATGCATGAATCGTGTTTGCATTGGCGGGTCGGCGGGTGTTCGGTAACATCAAGGCCCGGCTGCGAGGATGGATTCGTTCCCCGCGGCCTGCCATTTAGAGAACCGCGCGACGAGACTCCCAGATGCACGTGGCTTACATACACCAGCATTTTTCAAGCCGACGCGGCTCGTGGGGAACACGATCCTATGAGTTCAGCATGCGACTCATCCGCGCCGGTCATCGCGTGACACTGATCAAGGGGATGGGTTCGCGAACGGGGGTCGAGCACAACTCGGATCAGCGCATCATGGAGACCGACATCAACGGGATTCGTGTTGTTTCTGTGGCAGAGCCCTACGATAATACGATGGGATTCGTCCGCCGGTGGATAGCCTTCACCCGCTTCGCACGGACGGCCGGCGAGATCGTCTGCCGTTCCAATGCGGATCTGGTGTTTGCCACATCCACACCCCTGACCGTGGGTATCCCCGGCATGAAGTCGGCGAAGCGGCTTGGCGTACCGTTCGTCTTCGAGGTGCGGGATCTGTGGCCGGAGCTTCCGATCGCCATGGGGATTGTCAGGAATCCACTCGTCGCCTGGTATTTGCATCGCATGGAGCGTCGAATCTATCAAGCCGCGACACGGATCATCGCCCTGGCGCCGGGCATCAAGGAGGGGATCTGCCGGACGGGCTATCCGGAGGATCGGGTTGCCCTGATTCCGAATGCCTCGGACCTGGAATTATTCAAACCGAGCGGCGAGCCGTTGGATGATCCCCGCTTCGGATCCGCCGACGAGTTTCGTCTCGTATTCACCGGTGCCCACGGTCTGGCCAACGGGTTGGAGTCGGTGCTCGATGCCGTGGCGGAGATCAAGCGGCGGGGCGAGGCGGGCTTGCGATTCGTGTTCATCGGCGAGGGTGCCCACAAGCCGGCATTGATGGCCCGCAGCAAGGCCGAGGGCCTCGATCCGTGGATCAGTTGGGTCTCCTCGATGCCGCGTGAAGAACTCGCGGAGATCCTGCCCCGTATGAATGTCGGGATGATGATCCTGAAGAATGTACCGGCGTTTTACTTCGGAACCTCGCCGAACAAGTTTTTCGATTATATCTCCTGCGGACTGCCGGTGCTGAACAACTACCCCGGCTGGCTGGCGGACATGATTCGCAAGAATGAATGCGGCAAGGTGGTTTCACCGGATGATGCGCCGGCCTTTGCCGACGCGGCAATCTGGATGCGGGATCACCGGGAGGATCTGGTGGGGATGGGACAAAACTCCAGAAGGCTCGCAGAGAATGATTTCGCACGGGCTGATCTGGCGGATCAATTCGTTGAAACACTTGAGCGCATACAAGAGGGATACACTCGATAACCACGTGATAGGCAGCGTGGTAGGGCCGAATGGACTCGATCCCCTCAAGCTCGATACCTCGAGCATCGATCAGTTTCTGAAAAAGTGGACCAGGAAATACAGACGATGGTTAGCAACGGGTCGGATAAGAAATTCGATAATTCGACCACGGTCGAAAAATTGTGGTACATAACCCCGCCGCAGAAAGTACCCCATAGTTGGCTTGTCTATACCCTGGACTTTGTTCTGGCGACATTGCAGGGGTGCGTAGCCGCACCGGAAAAGGTTCAGCGTACCACTGGATGGGTCATCATCGGGACTATCGTTCGAATAGGAATGGGTATTGCACAGGCGTTGATTATCCTCGTTGCGTGGATCCCCATCTTATCTTCATTATTGGAAACTACTGCCCGTATTTTTAGCCGAAATGCTGCAGGATTCTTTCTCCGAGCGTGCTTCTGGAAGGCCAAACTGAAACACCTCGGCCAGGACACTATCATTGACCAGTCCGTAGAGATGTGGGGGGCAGGCTCCATTTCGATTGGATCCCGATGCCACATTGATACAAACGTTCGGCTTGCTGCCGGCGAGCTAAGACACGGACAGCACGGATCCATTAGAATCGGTAACTACGTCCACATCGGTCCAGGGGTTCATATCGCAGGACGCGGCGGAGTTGAGATTGGTAGCTACGTCGGCATCATGGCAAATGCACACATTTATAGCGCATCAGGCGCCATTGAGCATCCCAGCGACCCTGGGAAACTACTCAGCATGTCTCATATGGCCCCACACGAACAACAGCATGTCGTTGAAGGCCCGGTCTTCATCGACGATTACGCATTTGTCGGAATGATGACCCGTATCATGCCTGGGGTGTGCATCGGATATGGTGCTGTTGTACACGGCAATTCTGAATTGACTCGCGACGTGCCGCCTTTTGCGAACATTGGCGGTGTTTCGTGCGGCCGACAAATCGGCTGGCGCAAACCGCGCCGCAGAAGTCCCAGACTGTCCGAGATTACCAGGATCGAGGATGGGGAAAACGCGCTGCAAATCAGGGAACTGAAAGACCCGAACGATTGGGCGGCCATCGAAGGTGTCGCTGAACTACACTTCGATGCCTTCCAGCATGGTGTTACGACTCAGTTGGGACGCTCATTCGTATATGGCTACTACAACGCGATCATTGCCAGCGAGCGTTGTTCACTCTGGGTCGCCGAGATCAACAGAAGAGTAGTCGGCTTCCTTGGGGTTACTATCGATCGACACGAATTCGAGCGAGCGAATCGTGCGGGCAAGATTCGGTTCCTTGCAGGTTGGCGATTTTGTACTTTCCGGCTAAGCCCTATCGCGGTGCTCCGTGCGCTCAAGAAAAAACGACTATCGGGCAACTTTATTGAAAAGGCCGAACTCCTCTCAATTGTTGTCTCCCCTCGTATCCGCCGTAGCGGTCTGGGAAAACGCTTCCTAACCATCTGGGAGAATAAACTTCGGGAAACTTCACTTCCCTCGTACATTGTTTATACGGATAATCCTGAGGGATTGAGATTTTATGAAAAGTATGGTGGCAAGTGTTTATTCAAATTCAAGCTCAGAGGGGTCTGGTCCGCGTGTTTTTTGTTCAAATTGCCCATTTAGGACTTGGCGATCCAGCAATTTGCCCAGAAGTACGACGAGTTCAAGTGGATA
>CAYXGR010000341.1:1314-3865 GCA_964464525.1 uncultured Planctomycetaceae bacterium | reverse complement strand
GCCCGCGCAAAAAGAAAGCCAGGGCTCGTACGGCATCTGGCTCCCTTTTAGGTCGCCTACGGGCCACTGATTCAGTCGCCCTCGATGCCGTCAAACGAGTCCTGGCTGTGCTCGGGCGTCCTGTTCGGTCGCCCTCAGTGAGCTTGGGTTTTACCCCGCCGCGAGATTACCAGGCGACGTAGCTCTTCCGGGCTGCACGGGTCCGGCTGGTGGTGCGTGACTTCGGCCGGCTCGACGTGCTGCGCTTGGCATAGCTGCCCTTGGTGCTCTTGCGAACGGAACTCCGGCCAGCGGTAGTCGTCTTCCGCGCCGAGGACTTGCGCGCGGCCGAGGTCTTGCTCTTCACGCCAGTGCGGGCGGCGTTGAAGTTCGTGACCGTGAAGTTCTTGGTGATCCACATGCAGGCACCGAAACCACAGGTCTTCCACTTCTTGCAGCTCTGCTTGAGTTCAGTCACGACACGGCTGGCTTCACCCTTCAGGAACTGCTTCTCGCCCGTTGTATTGGCGACCTTGAATCGTCGCTTGCATCGGTTGAAAAACGCCTGCTTTCGTTTGATGTCAGCCTGAAAGCTCGCCTTCGTTACGTTGCCATAGTTCATACCCATTTGTACATCCCTCTCAAGAGATAATCGATTACCCCCCGGTCCTACACCGGGGCACCGAGTCTCGTCGGCAAGCTCAATCAGGGAGTTAAGTTAGGAGACATAATTGGGGACGTATATTGTACGACAATGCGTTCCGATAGACGACCGTCAATGCTGGTATACGGAGACACGTTGTTGCCGTAACTTACTTATTTACAATAAATTACAAACCCGTGGCGGGATTAAAAAAAGAGCATATTGACTGGCGATTGACAAACGTGCTTTTTTTTATTTTTTTGGCGCAAGGGCCGCCCGGAGACACAAATGAGTGTTGGTCGCTTACAGAATCAAGCGCTGCGCGATCGACAATTGAGTGATTCGGATCGGTTCGCTGATGCGAACGGCGACACCCTAACCGACGGAGAGCAAGTCACGCTGTTCCAGGAAATTGGCCAGCGTCGCGACGCAGTCCTCCAGCTTGTGGTCAGCCGTCTTGAGAACGACTTCAGCCTTTTCGGGGGCCTCGTACGGATCGCTGATGCCGGTAAAATTCGGTATCTCACCAGAACGCGCCTTCTTGTAGAGTCCCTTCGGATCGCGCTCTTCGCACTTTTCAAGCGGCGTATCGACAAAGACCTCGATAAAGGGAAGGTCGGCCTCTTCATGCAGCTTTCGAACCTGATCACGATCCACTCGATACGGACTGACAAATGAGGCGATCGTGATCAGACCGGCATCGGCAAACAACTTGGCGACCTCGCCGATGCGGCGAATATTCTCGGCCCGATCTTCCGCGGAGAAGCCCAGGTTTTTGTTGAGACCGTGGCGAATGTTGTCGCCGTCCAGCACATAGGCAAGCCGCCCCTGCTGAATGAAGGTGTGCTCCAGGGAAAATCCGATCGTGCTCTTGCCGCTGGAAGGCAGGCCGGTCAACCAGACGGTGCATCCCTTTTGCTTGAGAAGGGACGTGCGCCCCGGTCGATCCACATGTCCTTCGTGCCAGACTACATTGGTTGCTTTGATCTCGGTCATCGCTGAGAAGGCTCCCCTGATTGACGGTTGCGACGGCATAAGCGCAACCCCAAGGCCGCGCACCAAGCCGTCTGAAATATTCTGTTACTCAGCCTCCTGAAAGAGAGGCGTACTCAGATAGCGCTCGCCCGACGAGGGCAGGATCACGACAATCATCTTGCCAGCGTTGTCCGATCTCGATGCCACGCGACTGGCCGCGCACAGGGCCGCGCCCGAGGAGATGCCGCAGAGGATGCCCTCCTCCTTCGCTGATCGTCGCGCCCAAGTCATGGCGTCATTGGAATTGACAAGCTCGATGGCGTCGTAGATATCTGTATTCAATACCTCGGGAGCGAACCCGGCCCCGATCCCCTGGATCTTGTGCGGCCCCGGTTTCACCTCCTGATTATCGCGTAGCTGAGTCAGGATTGGCGATTCCTCAGGCTCGACGGCGATGCTGCGAAACGAAGGCTTCTTGGGCTTGATCATCTCGCTGACGCCGGTAATCGTACCCCCGGTGCCGATACCGGAAATCAGAATATCCACCGCACCATCGGTGTCTTCCCATATCTCGACAGCAGTAGTCTTTTGATGGATCTCGGGATTCGCCGGATTGTCGAACTGCTGCGGCATAAAACCACCCGGCGTCTCATCGGCCAGTTCCTTGGCCCGGCGGATGGCACCGGGCATCCCCTCGGAGGCGGGCGTCAACACCAGCTTCGCCCCCAGTGCCTTCAGCAGCATCCGACGCTCCACGCTCATCGATTCCGGCATCGTCAGCGTGAGCTTATAGCCCTTCGCCGCACACACAAACGCCAGGGCGATCCCCGTGTTTCCGCTCGTCGGCTCGATGATCTCGGTCTCCGGGCTGAGCTTCCCATCCCGCTCCGCCGCCTCGATCATCGCCTTGCCGATCCGATCCTTCACGCTCGCCAGCGGGTTCATGTATTCCAG
>CAYXGR010000341.1:0-1214 GCA_964464525.1 uncultured Planctomycetaceae bacterium | reverse complement strand
CTCGCTGCCTCCCATTGTTGGCCCTGTCGTTCCTGCTCATCGCCCCCCCGCCCACATCGGCCGATCCATCCGGCCTGCTAGACCAGGCAATCAAGGAAAACAAAGACAAGGCCTCCACGGACGACGTGAAGAAACTCGTCAGCCGGGCAGATCGCCTCACCGATCAGAAAAAGTTCAACGAGGCGATCAAGCTCTACCAAAAGGCCTATCGCCTCGCCCCCTCGGACCAGGCGAACTACGCCCGGCTGCTGGTCGCCAAAAGGGCCGCCGGCGTGATGACGGAGCGGGACCGCGAAGCCCTCGAATTGATCGAGCAACAACAGGCCTCCGCCGTCGAGCAGATCTTCAGAACCGCCCGATTGAACATGATCCAGACGCGCCAGGCCCTGCGCAGCGGAAACAGCGATCTGGCCAAGGCGAAGATCGAGTCGGCCGGCGCCGCCCTCGACGGTCTGCCAAGCTATGTAGACGACGCGCCCTACCGGCAACGGATCGCCAACCTGTCCCGCGCCCTTCGTCTTAAAGCCGGCAAGTCGGCCGGCAAGACCAAGACGGGCGACGATTCGACAATCACAATCACCCGGCGCATCGACGACGATGATCCCGAAGCCCCCTTCACCCTGATGGACACAGGCGAAGACGATGATTCGCCCGACGTGGAAAACGCGAAGACCGGCGAGATCATCGATATAGACGAAGTCCTCCAGGCAAGCCGGGATCACCACACCTACGACCGGGAACTGGCCCATGCACTGGCCCGGCAGCGCTCCGACACGATCCTCAGCACCAACGAGGCGGCCCTCCCGCTGACCGGAATGACCTTCCCCGAGGATTGGGCCGAGCGCGTCGGCAGGCAAACCCGGAACCGAGACGGCGTGATCTACGAGGGCAAGCCCTTCACCGGCAAGGATGGCCAGACCTACCAGACCGTCATCTACGACCTCGGCGATCTGGTCCATCCCGTCCCGAATTTCTATGCCTCCTACCCCGGCACCGTCCGCCGTCAGCGCATGGAGCACCTCGATCGCGTCGCCCTGCGCAACCGCAGCGAGATCTTCAACGGCTACGCCGACGACCTCGCCGCCGGTCTGCCGCTCCTCCACTTCTTCGGCGGCATCGACAACAACGCCGTCTCCACAAGAACCGACCCCCGCGAATCAAGGCGCATCATCGCCACCCTCGAACGCTTCATCAACAGCCAGTAGGGTGGGCAC
>CAYXGR010000340.1:0-3865 GCA_964464525.1 uncultured Planctomycetaceae bacterium | reverse complement strand
CTTCGGGGCGAACTGCATATTCCTCACTTCGCCTTCGGGGTGAGCCGCGTGTTCCTCCTTTGCGTTCGGGTCGAACTGCATATTCTTCCTTTGCGTTCGGGGCGATTGGCATGCTCCCTCGCCGTCTGAACTATCATGGACCCACGCACACCCTCCTGTAACGATTACGGGACATCTGGATCATGGCACATTGACGATGCCATGACGACCGCGCAATCACCATGAGTCGTTACCCACCGCTCCCTCACGGTCACGGCTCTGATCAATCGGTTCGCACTCTCCCTATTTTCAAAAAAAGTTTCTTCGACCGGTAATATCCTGCTTGCACCACGTGACCTTTACTCCATTTTCAGATACATTTGAGGGTTTGCCCGGCCGAATGGAGTAGAGCCATCCCATGTATGCAGATACTGGACATATACGGAAGTGCGTCTGCAAAATCCGAGGCTTGTCCATGCTGCCGGGATCAGGCAACCCCTTGCTCGGGCAGGTTTCGGCCGAGCGGGTCGCAAGCCCAGGCAACACGCACTGCGCGGACGATGCCGGTGCGCTGAGCAACAGCCCTGGTACGGCCCTGTGCGTGGGTTACAACTTTCAGACATCCAACCGGATTCATCACAAGTTGGCGATTGCATATATGCCGGCTTCGGAACCGGGTTTAATGGCGATTTGGATTCTCGGCACCGCCGGTGCGCCCTGTGCGCGTCGGGGCGGAAGGCCAACAAATCCACATCTGGTTATTTTTTCACAAGCGGAGCAGGGGAATGGAAACGATGAGAACGAACCGATGGCTGGAATGCTTGTTGCGGTTTGCATGGACCGGTGTGTTGGGTTTCTTCGTGGTGTTGGGGCTGGCAGGGCCTGCCGCAGCCGATATCGTCAGCCTTCAGGCCAGCAAAGATAATTCGCTCTACTCGGAGTCGGGGAGCTTGAGCAATGGAGCCGGAAATTATTTTTTCGCGGGCAGGACGAACAGCGGCAATACCAGACGCGGACTGATCGCCTTCGACGTTGCCGCGGCAATCCCGGCCGGCTCCACAATCACCCAAGTTACGCTCACGCTCTATATGTCTCAATCCCAGGCCGGTCTGGAGACCGTCGCGCTCCACCGAGTCCTGACCGATTGGGGCGAGGGGACTTCTGCGGCCGGTGGTCAGGAAGGCGGAGGGGGTAGCGCCGCCGATGGGGATGCGACCTGGCTCTACACTTTCTACAACTCCACCAATCCGCCGACTTCACCGGCGTGGGCCAGTCCCGGCGGCGATTATTTCGTCTTCTTGAGTGCGAGCAAGGCCATCGGCACCACGGGTTCCTATACCTGGGCCTCCACGCTGGCTTTGTTGGTGGATGTGCAGGGGTGGGTCGACAATCCCTCCACCAATTTCGGCTGGATTCTGATCGGCAACGAAGGGCAGACCCAGACGACGAAGCGGTTCAACTCTCGCAGCAACGGCAATACGTCGACTCGACCCGTGTTGACGATTACCTTCACGCCGCCGGCTTCCACCGGCGCTTGTTGCTTGATTGATGGAACCTGTCTGATTCTGCCGCAAACCGACTGTGTGAATCAGTCGGGCAGCTATCAAGGCAACGGAACATCGTGCACACCAAATCCCTGTCCGCAGCCGGTCGGCGCGTGTTGTCTCAGCGACGGATCCTGCCTTGAATTGACCTCGGCGAACTGCACGGCGCAGAGCGGTGTGTATCAGGGCGACACGACGACTTGCACGCCCAATCCTTGCACCCCCTTCGTTGGCGCCTGCTGCTTTAACGATGGCACGTGCCAGGAGCTGACGTCGACCAACTGCGCATCGATGTCAGGCAACTATCAGGGCGACGGGTCGGCCTGCATCCCCGACCTGTGCCCGGTGGTGCTCACGCCGTTCATCGATCCGCTACCCATTCCGCCGCTGGCGACACCGACGGTCGGGGTTCCCGGCGGTGCGGCGACCTACGATATCAACATCGTTGAGATTCAACAGCAATTGCACACCGAACTGCCGCCGACGACCGTTTGGGCCTATGACGGGATGTTCCCCGGTCCGACGATTCTGGCGACGCGCGATGTTCCCATTACGGTGAACTGGATCAACGATCTTCGCGACTCGATGGGCGTGTTGCGAACGACGCACTATCTGCCGGTAGACTTGTGTCCGCACGGGGCGGCCAATCTACCCAAGGTGGTCACCCACCTGCACGGCGGCCACGTGCCGGCGGCAGTTGACGGCTATCCCGAACTCACGATCCTGCCGGGAAATGTAGACACCTATGACTATCCGAACAATCAGCTCCCGGCATTGATCTGGTACCACGATCACGGACTGGGCATCACGCGGCTGAACGTCTATATGGGATTGGCCGGTGGCTATGTGATCACCGATGCATTCGAGCAGGGACTCAATCTTCCGTCGGGAGAATTCGACATTCCGCTCATTATTCAGGATCGATCATTCAACTCGGACGGATCCTTGAAATACCCGGCGGCGTGGATCGACCATTTCTTCGGCGACAAGATGCTGGTCAACGGCAAAGTCTGGCCATTTCTGAACGTCAAGCAGGGCAAATACAGATTCCGTATCTTGAATGGCTGCAACTCGCGCACGCTGACACTCGCGTTGTCGAATGGGGCCTTGTTTACCCTGATCGGGATGGATGGCGGGTTGCTCCCGGCGCCGATTGCGTTGTCGAATATGACGCTGGGGCCCGCCGAGCGTGCGGATGTGATCGTGGACTTTGCCGCCATCCCACCCGGTACTGAGATCCTTCTTGAGAACAGCGCGCCGGCGCCTTTTCCGGGCACACCCGGCGTGGGCGTTCTGTCCGATGTTATGAAACTGGTGGTCCAGAATCAGACCGGCTTTACGAATAATGTTCCTGCGTCGCTACGGCCTACCGAGGTGCTCCAAGAGGCGGATGCGGTGCTAACGAGAGATTTCGAGTTACGCCAATCTCCCGAGCCGTGTTCGGGCTCGCAATGGCTCATCAATGGTCTCGGCTGGAACGACATCACCGAAGAACCCGTCCTCGGGACCACCGAAATTTGGCGTTTCATCAACCGATCGGGCATCATGCATCCCATGCACATGCACCTGGTCTTCTTCCAGGTTCTCGACAAGCAGGCATTTGAGATTGTCAATGGCATCGTGACGCCGATCGGTTCTCCGGTTGCTCCCGATCCGACGGAATCCGGCTGGAAAGACACGGTCCGCGTCGGCCCGAATGAGATTGTCCGCGTTATTGCACATTTTGACGATTACGTGGGGCTGTATCCGTACCACTGCCACATTCTCGAGCATGAGGACCACGAGATGATGAGGCAGTTCAGGGCGATCTGTCTCAAGGGTGACACGAATCAGGACACGAATCGCGACGGCCGCGATATTGAGCTGTTCGTAGACACGATGATCGGCGGGGGCATCCCCGGTACAGCGGCCTACTGCGCAACGGACATGGATGACAGCGGCGTGCTCGACCCGGTCCTCGACAGCAATCTGTTTGTGGATTGTCTCCTGGGATTGAGTTGCCCTTAGGATCAGCATCAGAATAACTTCCCGGCGGTCGGGGGAGCGATACGACTGCGGCCGGCCCAGGGCACTTCGAAACCGGGAAGTTATTCAATCTGCGTTCCTTAGCCGCCGGTACCGGATCGCCACGGCCAAGGCACGATCCTTGAGGAGCGTGCCTTGGCTGTGCCACCCTTTTGGTCTCTGGGGCTTGGGCATGCCCCCCCATTGCACCGGTTGGAAACCAGTGCCACAGGCCCGCCCGAACTGTCCTGAATCCACACCGGCTGGGTCCATGACAATTCCCGCGACCCGCGAACCCAGCGTAGGATGGGTCATCAGACCCATCTGTTGATCATGCG
>CAYXGR010000339.1:0-3866 GCA_964464525.1 uncultured Planctomycetaceae bacterium | reverse complement strand
CGATTCGCACGATTGTTCAAAAGTTCCGCTCGGAATTTGAGGAGCACATTCGGAAGCAGGAACCGCGAAAGGTGGAGACCGTCTTGAAGCGGCTGAACCCGGCGGTGTATGAACTGCCCATCATTGGGGTAGCCACGTAGAGTCCGCTGCGCGGTTTACGATCCCTTCATTCACGTAGTCCGGTCCGCAAGGCGGCCCCCGCGTGACGAGCCTATTCATCTGGCACAATCAAGGTCCTCTGCACTGCTTGAAGCAGTGGCACCCGGATCGGGTTTGTGATAGGTTTCACGCGCTTTTGAATCCTCAATGTCGGATGGAGCGCGGCACCGTCCGACCGGTGGAGTTGCGTTCATGGCGAAGATCATCATCGATGGCCAAGAGGTCGCCTGCCGGGACCGGATTCCCGTGCTGGAGGCGGCGCTGGAGGCGGGCTGGGACATTCCCCATTATTGCTACCATCCGGGCCTGAGCGTCGTGGCATCCTGCCGGCTCTGCCTGATGGAAATGAAGATGCCCCATCCGAAGACGAAGGAACTGGGGTGGGCGCCGAAGCTGATGCCGAGTTGCCAGACGCCCGTTCGGGATGGCATGGAGGTTCGCTTCGACTCGGACAAGGTTCGTGAAAATCAGCAGGAGTGCATGGAGTATTTCCTGCTCAATCATCCGCTCGACTGCCCCGTTTGCGATCAGGCCGGCGAGTGCTATCTCCAGGACTACAGCCAGCGATTCGGCAACCCGACCAGCCAGATGGTCGAGGCCAAGAACAAGAATCCCAAGAAGGACATCGGCAGCAAGACGCTGCTCTATCAGGATCGCTGCGTGATGTGTTCACGCTGCGTCCGGTTCTGCGACGAGGTCGCGGGAACGGGCGAACTGGCCATCGTCCAGCGCGGCAGCAAGGCCGAGATCGATGTCTTTCCCGGCGTGCCGCTGGAGAATGCAATCCAAGGCAACGTGGTCGACATCTGCCCGGTCGGCTCGCTGCTGGACAAGGACTTTCTGATGGACCAGCGGGTCTGGTTCCTCACGGGCGCCGAGAGCGTCTGCCCGGGCTGTTCGACGGGCTGCGCGATCCGCGTGGACCACAACGAGGGCCGGGTGCATCGTCTCAAGTCGCGTTACAACCCGGGCGTCAACGACTGGTGGATCTGCGACGAGGGGCGATTCGGCTGGAAATATGTGCATGACGAGCGGCGATTGAATCGTCTGATCGTCCGTCGCGGCGCGGAGGGGGAGTCCGCGGATTGGAGCGACCTGGCCGAGATCGCAAGGACGTGGTTTGAGCAGGCGAGGCGGGACGGCACCGGCCGGATCGGCGGTCTGTTTTCTCCGTTCATGGCCTGCGAGGAGGCCTGGCTGCTGGCGACGTTTCTGCGGGAGATCGATCCCGAGGCGGTGTTGGCCATGGGGCCGATCCCGACCGAGGGGGAGGATGAGACCTTTCCGAAGGGCAATGGCGCTGCGGTCCGCTTCACGATCCGATCTGAAAAGTGCCCGAATCGCCGGGGGATCGAGCGGATTCTCGCGGGCCTGGGCGGCAACGTCCTCGCGTTCGACGACTTTGTGAAACAGGCGGGGGCAGGTGCGCTCGCGGCGGCGTGGATCGTCGGCGGATATCCGAATGACTGGGTGCCCAAGGAACTGGCGTCCGCCTCAGGGAAGATCAAGGTATTATTTGCCCAGGATCTGTTCCCCAACAAGGTGACGGCGGCGGCGACGGTTGTGATCCCGAGCTGCAGTTGGGTCGAGCGGTCGGGCTGTTTCATCAATAGCCAGGGCAAGGTTCAGCCGTTTGAGGCGGCGATCGTTCCGCTCGAAGGGTGTCAGCGCGACGGGAATTATTTGTATTCGCTTCTGGGCGAGCCGGGGTTGTATCACGCTCCGACGGTGCGTGATAGGATGGCGAAGACTTGTCCTGAGTTTGCCGAGTTGCACACGGCGCCGGAAATGCCGGAGCATGTGCATTAGATGGTTGCGAGTTTCGTGTTATGAGCAGCGGGTCAAACCCAACGCATCATTCGTAACACGATACTTGAAATAAAAAATGGATTTCATTCGAGAAACACTTTCCGACCAGTTCTGGTTCAGCGTTCTTCTCTCGCTCGTTATCTTTGGCGGGATTATGACGGCGGTTGCTTATAGCATTTTGCTGGAGCGGAAGATTTCGGCCTGGATGCAGGATCGCTACGGTCCCAACCGCGTCGGGCCGCTGGGCCTGCTGCAACCGCTCGCCGACGGGGCCAAGCTCCTGCTCAAGGAGGACATCATCCCGCGACATGTGGATCGGTCACTGTTCATTCTCGCCCCGTTTCTCATGTTTGTCGTCGCCATGATCGGTTTCGCGATCATCCCCTGGGGCGGGACATTCCGCTGGTGGTGGATGGCCGAGGATGCCGAACCGATGGTGTGCCAGGTGGCGAGTATCGACATCGGACTCTTGTATATTCTTGCCGTCGGATCGCTGGGGGTCTATGGCGTTGTGTTGGGCGGCTGGTCGAGCAACAACAAGTTTTCGTTCTTCGGCGGCATGCGGGCCGCGGCCCAGATGCTCTCCTACGAAGTTCCCATGGCCCTGGTCATCCTGGTTGGCATCCTGACGACGCGTTCACTGCGATTGGAGGAGATGGTCACGGCCCAGCTTGGAGACACGGGAGGCCCGATGGCCTCGCTCTTCGGCGTCGGCGGCTCAGCCTGGACGTTGCTGTATCAACCGCTGGCGGCCGTCATCCTGTTCATCACCGCCCTGGCCGAGGCGAATCGGGCTCCGTTCGACTTGGCCGAGTGCGAACAGGAACTCATCGGCGGCTTCCATACCGAATACAGTGGCATGAAATGGGCCCTGTTTTTTCTCGGCGAATATGCCCACATGATCACCTCGAGCGCGCTGATGATTGCGATCTTCTTCGGCGGTTACCTTGTGCCCGGCTGGACGTGGTTGAACACGTCGGATTCGGCCCTGGCGATGTTCGCGCGGATGAGCGTCTTCGGCGTCAAGATCGCCCTGTTCATCGGGGCCTACATGGCGATCCGCTGGACGCTGCCGCGATTCCGCTTCGATCAGCTCATGCGTCTGGCGTGGAAATCCCTGGTGCCGATCGGCATGGCGCTTGTGTTGCTGCAGGTCTGGATCCTTTACAAGGATTGGCCGCAGTGGATCTCGCTATTGGGGAATGTCGTGATCCTGTTGGTCGCGGCCCTGGCCGGTGCCACGATGCAGCGGCCGATCACCGGTCGGCAGGCCAGCCTGTCGCGGCGGTCGTCGAAGCCGCTGGAGGGAGAGGCGGTGAGACCCCGTGCCTAGTTCGGATTGGAAAGAGACGGACGTCCTCTATGTGGATCAGCCTGATCTGTCCATGACCGAGCGGTTGTATTTGCCGCAGGTCTTCGGCGGCCTGAAGACGACGCTGCGGCACATGTTTCAGATACGCGTCCGCGATGAAAAGGTCGTGCAGTATCCCGAACAGACGCGAACCCTGCGCCGGGAGAACTACCGAGGCGTCCATCGGCTCAACCGGGACGAGCAGGGGCGCGTGGCCTGCGTGGCCTGTTTCATGTGCGAGACGGCCTGCCCGGCACACTGTATTCATATCGTCGGGGAAGAAAGCCCGTGGGAGGATCGGGAGAAATACCCGGTTCAGTTTGACATCGATGAATTGCGGTGCATCTATTGTGGCATGTGCGAGGAGGCCTGCCCGGTCGATGCGATCGAGCTGACGCCGGAGTACCATCTCGTCGGCGGATCCCGGCAGGAGATGATCTTCGACAAGGAAAAACTGCTGACGGTCTATGACCGAACGAAGGAAGAAAAACCGAGAAAGAATCCCGCAATCACGGGATATTGAGTTACGAGTTTTGAGTTACGAGTT
>CAYXGR010000338.1:2010-3886 GCA_964464525.1 uncultured Planctomycetaceae bacterium | reverse complement strand
TGGTCGCCCGTGGTGACGAGGGTGGGCGGATAGGCCGTGCCCTTCTTGATGTTGTGATAGGGCGAGTAGGCGTAAAGCGTCTTGAACATCTCGGGATCCTCGATCCGGCCGTAGTCGCTGGTCCATGCCCAGCCGATGGTGAACTTCTGGAATCGGAGCATGTCCATGACGCCGACCGCCGGCAGGGCTGCCCCGTACAGATCGGGCCGCTGGGTGATGCAGGCCCCGACGAGGAGGCCGCCGTTGCTGCCGCCGCCGATTGCCAGCTTTTCTCGACGGGTATAGTTGTTCGACACGAGCCACTCGGCCGCCGCGATGAAGTCGTCGAATACGTTCTGCTTGTTGAGCAGGCGGCCTGCGTCGTGCCATTGTTTGCCGTATTCGCCGCCTCCGCGAAGATTAGACTGGGCATAGATGCCGCCCATTTCCATCCAGACCAGGTTGGAGATGCTGAATCGGGGGGTGAGGGAGATATCGAATCCGCCGTAGCCGTAGAGGTAGCACGGATTGTTCCCGTCCTTTTTCAAGCCCTTCCGATGGGTGATGAACATGGGGATCCGTGTGCCGTCCTTGCTCTTGTAGAAGACCTGCGTTGTGACGTATTGATCGGGGTTAAAATCGACTCTGGCCCGTTTGAAGACGCTGCTCTTTCCGGTCTTCATGTCGTATCGATAGATTGTGGGCGGCTCGGCGAAGCTGTTGTAGGAGTAGAAGGTTTCGGTGTAGGTTCGTTTGCCGCTGAAGCCGCCGGCGCTGCCGAGGCCGGAAAACTCGACTTCGCGGACGAAGGCGCCATTCAGGTTGAAGATTTTTACCTGGGTGTGGGCATCCTTGAGATAGGACGCCACAAACATGTTGTTCACGACACCTACGCCTCGGAGTGTCTCGGCTGCCTGGGGGATCAACTCTTTCCAATTTGCCGGATCGGGATGGGTGGTATCGATCGCGATGACGCGACCGCGCGGTGCGTTCAGATCGGTCTGGATGTAGAAGACCGGACCGTCGTTTTCGAGGAAGCTGTACTGGGCGTCGAAATCGTCGAGCAGCTTGACGAAATCGCCATGTGCCTCTCTTAAGTCCCTGTAATAGAGCCGATTTTTGCGTTCGGTTCCCTGAGAAATACTGAGCAGCAGGAAGCGCCCATCCTCGCTCTGGAAACCACTGAAGCCCCACTCCTTCTGGTCCGGTCGATCATAGACGAGAGTATCCTCGGACTGCGGCGCACCTACGCGGTGGTAGTAGAGCTTGTTGTAATAGTTCGTGCTTGACAGTTCTTCGCCCGGCTTGGGCTTGTCGTATCGGCTGTAGAAGAAGCCCTTGCTGTCCTTGGACCAGGATGCGCCCGAGAACTTGATCCATTCGAGTTTGTCGGCCAGATCCTTGCCGGTCTCGACATCCCGCACGCGAAAGGTCTGCCAGTCCGAGCCGCCGTCGGAGAGACCGTAGGCCATCCGCTTGCCGTCGTCGCTGATGGTCCAGGTGCTGAGGGCGATGGTGCCGTCTTTGGATAGTTTGTTCGGGTCGAGCAACACGCGGGGCTTGCCGCCGAGGCTGTCCATCGTGTAGACGATGTACTGGTTTTGAAGCCCGTCGTTCTTGCGATAGAAGTACCGGCCGCCCTGTTTGAACGGGGTTGTGTATTTCTCGTAGTTCCACAGGCGCGTCAGCCTCTTTTTGATCTGATTGCGCTCGGGGATCTGCTCCAGATAACCGAAGGTGACTTTGTTCTCGGCCTTGACCCATTCCTTGGTGTCCTCGGCGTTGTCATCTTCGAGCCAGCGATAGGGATCGGGCACTCGGACATCGTGAATGACGTCCACCTGATCGACGGTCCGCGTCTTCGGATAGGCCAGCGGGCCTTCCGCCCGGGCGATGG
>CAYXGR010000338.1:0-1910 GCA_964464525.1 uncultured Planctomycetaceae bacterium | reverse complement strand
GTTGTGTTCCGGGGGACGTTTCAGATGACCCGCGCGGAGGGGCTGAAGGGCAAGGCGCCGCTCTCGCCGCCGCGGACGGAACGGTACACGATCAAGAGCGTTTCCAAGGGGCTCGACGACAACTGGGTCATCACCGCCCGAATCCAATACATGGACAAGGACGGGACGCTGCCGATTCCCGTTCGGGTGGTCTGGGCGGGGGACACGCCGATCATTACGCTCGACAAGTTCAATGTATTGGGGTTCGGTCGGTACTCGGCCCGGGTCATGATTTACAATGGTTTTTATGCCGGCACCTGGTTCGGGACGAATTACGGGGGGATCCTTTCCGGTCAGATCATCAAGACCGAGGACGAACCCGCGATCAGGAAGATGGAACAACAGAAGGCGACGAAACAGAAGCAAGACAACACCCAATAAGATCTGCTACGCGGGGTGCCACCGGTAAGCTCTGCTTGCCGGTGCTCGACAACGTGTGTGTGTCACTGCTTCAAGCAGTGCGATCTGAAAAACGAGCCGCGGATTTCACAATGTGCCCCTCCTCAACCGGGTGCGTGGGGCGGATCGAACGAATCTCAACCGGGTTCCATAAATGGATCACTTTCATTACCGGGACGGCGAACTTTATTGCGAAGACTTGCCTGTCGCCCGCATTGCCGAGTCCGTGGGCACGCCCGTCTACATCTACTCTACGTCTACACTTCTGCACCATTTTGACGCTGTTGCGGCCGCCTTTGCCACCGTTGATACGATTCTCTGCTACTCGATCAAGAGCTGCGCCAATCTGCACATCTGCCGGCTGCTGCGGGAGCGTGGGGCGGGGTTCGACGTGGTTTCCGGGGGCGAGCTGGTTCGGGCGATTGAGGCCGGGGGTGATCCCGAAAAAATCGTCTTCGCCGGGGTGGGCAAGACCGACGAGGAGATCAACCAGGCGATCGACGCCAAGATCGGCTGGTTCAACGTCGAGTCCGAGGCGGAACTGGAAAACCTGATCGAGATCGCCCGACAGCGGGGCGAGACCGTTCGCGCCGCCCTCCGCGTCAACCCCGACGTCGATCCGCAGACCCATCGCTATACTACGACCGGCAAGAAGGAGACCAAATTCGGCGTCGACCTCGAGCGGGCCCATCGCGTTTTCGAGATATACGGTCGACAGGCCCATGTTCGCCTGTGCGGCATCCACCTGCACATCGGCTCGCCGGTCAACCGTGTCGAACCCTACATCCGGGCGATCGAAAAGGGCATGACGCTGATCGAGGCCCTGCGGGCCGACGGCTTCGAGATCGACATGCTGGACATCGGCGGCGGATTCGGTGCCCATTATCGCGGGGCCGAGGCTCCGGCGGCACTGGGCTATGCCGAGGCGATCGTTCCGCTTATCAAGGATAAGGGTCTTCAGATTATCCTGGAGCCCGGCCGGTCGATCGCCGCCAACGCGGGCATCCTGCTCTCTCGGACGCTCTACCTCAAGCAATCCGGCGATCGGCAATTTCTCATCGTTGACGCGGGAATGACCGAACTGATCCGACCGGCCCTCTACGAGGCCTTCCACTTCGTCTGGCCCGTCCGACCGGGGTCGGGCATTGTCCCCCAGCGCCGCGGTGAAGACGTGGACCTGCCCGGGCTGTTGCCGATGGATGTTGTCGGCCCGGTCTGCGAGAGCGGCGACTTTCTCGCGAAGGATCGGAGGCTGCCGCCGATGCGACGGGGCGATCTTCTGGCGGTCTTCTCCGCCGGTGCCTACGGGATGGTCATGGCGAGCCATTATAATTCGCGCCCGAACCCGCCGGAGGTGCTGGTTGACGGGGACAGTTTCCGAACGATTCGTCGGCGAGAGACGATGGACGATTTGCTCGCTGCGGAGCGGGTGTAGTTGTGAGTGACGAGTTTCGAGCTTCATGTGGTGGGCA
>CAYXGR010000337.1:0-3902 GCA_964464525.1 uncultured Planctomycetaceae bacterium | reverse complement strand
GTTTCCAACCGGTGCGATATGAAATGACCTGTGGCACCGGTTTCCAACCGGTGCGTCCCCAACGGCGCAACGTGAAACGATGCCGGAATCACACAGCATTGACACCCTGAACCGCCTCCTGGCCGCCGAGTACCAAGGCCTCGTACCCCGGCTGGCTCAGGCCGACCCCTTCGTCTCCATGCCCGCCGCCGGGGATCGGGCATTACTCTTGCGGATGGCGGCCGATGGGCGTGCCCACGAGCGCGACCTGATCGAAATGATCATCCGACTGCGCGGCGCGCCAGTGCCGCGTCGATTCGCGACGGAGAGCGGCGGCGTTCACTATATCGGACTGTCGCACCTGATCCCCCTCTTGATCGAAGACCTGCGCCGGCTCGTCGCGGTTTACGAATCAGCGGGCGCGACCGGCACGGCCGAGGCGGATGCCTTGACCGCCCGGTTTCTGCACGATTATCGTGGCTATCTCAAGACGCTGGAAACGATGCACGGCAACCTCGCGCCACCGCCGAACGGCGACGGTCAGGTGGTCGAAACCCACCCACCCCAATCTACATCCGCGGCGCCCGAGACACGGCCCACAACGGCCTCGAAGAATTCCACGCCTCAACCCAACGAGGCACCGGGCCTGTAAGCATCTGGCGTGCTCCTGCTTGGGTCCGTGCGTCCGACCGGGTGCAACTCGTCCCCCGTCTGCTCCTGACCAGCCCCCCCCCCAATCCCCAAGTTTCGTCCTGTATGTCCGACATTTTTGAAGGTGTATCGTTTCGATCCTTCCTAAAAGGAACAGGGAGCAAGCATATGGGTAAATGCGGGGATGAGGTTCTGAATGAAATAACAACGGATCTCAAACAGGATCGACCATGTTCAGTTTTCGGATTTTTTCGGTTTTTTTCACGCTCAGGTTGTTTTCACCCGTTTTTTCACCTTCAAAAAGGAGCTATTTCCATGACACCCGACGAACAAACGACCGATAACCTCGCCCACAGCACAATTGTCAAAAATCTCACGCCCGAGCAACGCAGCCACCTCGACCGCGCCATCACAGATCGAGATCCACCCACCTACAAGGGGATCTACAAACGCTTCCGACTGGCCGAGCGAAACATCAGTTTCTCCGCCTTCTACCGTTACGCCAGGAAGATTCGATTCAACGTCGAGACCCTGCACACCGCCACCCTCGCCTACCCCGACGGTGTCGACCTACACGCCGTCCTCCCCGAGCTCATCGCCGTTCGCCTGATGGAGATCATCAACGATCCCGATAACCCCCCAACGCCCGATGCCGTCCTCCGCCTGACCCACGCACACCGGGCCGCCACACAGACCCTCATTGCGCTCCTTCAGCAACAGGAGAAGATGGCTCATCTCATCCCCCCGCAGCAGCCGGAGAGAAGCGCCCCTCCCGGCTGCCCTCCCCAACATGAGTGGAATCCCCACGCCGAGCACCCATCCCTCCCCCCCGTCCAGCCGCAATTCTCGCTCCCCCCCGAGGAGCCGGAATCCAGCATGCTCGACGCCCTCGTGGAGGAGGTCATAAGACCCCTGAAAAATCCATAATCAAGACGCGTGACCTCAATCCTCGTGCGGAGCAAGTCTGCCACTGCTTCAAGCAGTGCCTTCGCGAACCGTCCTGAATATAGACATATATATATTTAGATCGACACTCAATCCTCGTGCGGAGCAAAGGGCGTGCCGTCCGGCAGCCTGATGGCGCCGATCTCCTGATCGAACTTGAGCTGTTTCAAAAAGCTGACGTGTCCGTCCTGGTATAGAATGTTACCGCCCTCGCCGCCGTGGATGGCCGGGCCTTCATACAGGATGATCTGATCGGGACTGGAGTTCGTCCCGTAGCCGGGCACATAGTAGTACGAACCCATCCCCGAGACATCGGACGGGCAGTTGAACTGCCGCGCTGTAGTCAGGCCCGCTGCCACAAGCTTGCCGACATCATCGGGAAACGCGCCATCCGGCTCGCCCTTGGCGTACATGTACATCGCCTGGCCGATGCCCCGCAGGTTCGTGGAGCAGACGGCGCGCTTCGAGAGTTCGCGGGCCCTGGACAGTGAGGGCAACAGGATCGAAACCAGAAGGAGCGTCGGGATGATGCTGGTGACACCGGTGCAGATGCCTCCGATCGCCAGGCCCTTCCCCCGATGGCGAGCCGCATCGCGATTGATCTTGACCAGGGCGACGATGCCCAGAACGATGCCGGCCAGGCCGACCGGGAAGCATCCGACCAGGCCGACACACCCGCATACGAGAGCGGCGATGGCCAGGCCCTGTTTTGCTGATGGGTTCGTCTCCGTGGCATAGGACATCGTCGGCGGGCCTGATGTGGGCAGGCCGACGTGGTCGGGCACCGTCACTATCTGGTTGCAGAGGGGGCACCGCACCTGGGTGCCGGCCGGGACTTCGACGGCGATCAGCTTGTCGCAGGCGGGACACTTGAGAGTCACTGGCATGGCGGAGTCCTCGTCGCTCGCCCGATGGGGGAGACGCGCTTGATAATACACCCAAGTGGGCCGGGTGCAACCCGCGCGACATGGCATGGTATGATATCGAACGACTCTTGCTTGGGTGGGTTGTTGTTGCCCTGATTGGACATGACCGGGAGGCGAATCGGATGAACGACGCGTTGCGAACGCTCTTGAACAACATGCACGACCGCGAGGCGTCGGACCTTCACCTGGTGCCTGGTTTTCGACCCATGTATCGAATCCACGGCGAGTTACTCACGGCCTCCGAGACCGTGCTGCCCGCCGACGTGGCCCATGCGATGATCGAGAGCATCGCCCCGGCCGAGGCCTGGGAGCAGTTCGGCGGCAAGCGCGACTTCGACTTTGCGGTGTCGCTCGACGAAGGGGGCGTCACTCACCGCTTTCGCGTCAACGTCTTTGCCAGCCGCGGAGCGCCCGGCGCGTGCTTCCGGGCGATTCCGATTCAGATTCCCACGCTTCCCGAACTGGATTTTCCCTCCGATCTCGGTGTGCGGATCATCTCGAAAAACAGCGGTCTCATCCTTCTGACCGGCGTGACCGGCAGTGGAAAGACCACCAGCCTTGCGGCCCTGATTCAGATGCTGAACTCCGGCGGCGGCCGGCGGATCATCACGATCGAGGAGCCCATCGAATACATCTATCCCCCGACCGGAACGAGTATCGTGACGCAGCGGGAGGTCGGCGCGGACGTGCCGTCTTTCTACGAGGGTCTTCGTTCCGGTCTTCGGCAGGACCCCGACGTGATCCTCGTCGGGGAGATTCGAGATCGGGAGACGGCTCAGCTTGCCATCTCCGCTGCCGAGACGGGCCACTTGATCTTCGCCACTTTGCACACCGCCGACGCGAAGGGGGCCGTTACCCGGCTCGTGGACCTGTTCCCCGCCGAGCGGCACGACGAGATTCGCACGCAGCTTTCGATGAGCCTGCGCTATGTCGTCGCCCAGCACCTGTTGCCCAGCACCGCGGGCGGCCGCCGGGTGTTGGCGATGGAGGTCATGACCGCGAGCTATGCCGTGCGGAATGCCATACGCAATGGGAAGATCGAGGCGTTGGACTCGGCGATTCAGAGTGGTCGGCAGGATGGAATGTTCAGCCTGGATATTGACCTGCGTAGGCTACTCGACGCCGGATTGATCGACCTGGAGACGGCCCGCAGTCATGCGGCCGATCCGACGGAGTTCGGCGGGGCGACGCGACAATAACCATGTCGCTGTGGCACTGATCTGTCGGATTGCGAATGACCCGATAGGATGGGTCATGGGTTCGGGTGCATGACACTCTACGCGGGTGATTTTCGGGGCCCCGGTGTGTCAGCTTGTTCCCCACCATCGAGGATCCTGTTAATGAAAACCAAAAAAAAGACCTTGCGAAACGAGAGAACATCTTTCTTTTGAGAAAGGATGG
>CAYXGR010000336.1:0-3906 GCA_964464525.1 uncultured Planctomycetaceae bacterium | reverse complement strand
TTAGCTCCATTCGATTGGAACACTCGCGCCGGGGTGGGTTCGCACGGGTCTCGATTCACGCATCCACCTTCCTGCAGCCCTTCGCTCCCCCCAAACTGTCATGCACCTCACACCGCCCCCGGCGTTTCGCGATCAATTGACCCTATTCTGCCGCGCGCATAGACTGCGCTGGTGTCCCAGCAAACCATCGCCATTCTCGATTTCGGTTCCCAGTATCTCCAACTGATCGCCCGACGGGTTCGAGAGAACCAGGTCCACTCACTGATCTTTCCGCCGGATGTCTCGCCATCTGATCTTGCTCAGCACAACATCATCGGAATCATCCTCAGTGGCGGCCCGGCCAGCACCTACGCCGCCGAACCGCCCCGTGCCGATCCGGAGCTATTCGATCTGGATCGACCCATTCTCGGCATCTGCTACGGGATGCAGGCGGCCTGCGCACATTACGGAGCACAGGTACACCCCGCCGGTCGGCACGAATACGGCCGAACCCGGCTGGAGATCGTCGCTACCGATCCCCTCGTATCGCACATGACCGCCGAGAGTGTGGTCTGGATGTCGCACGGAGATGTCGTCACCGGTTTTGGCAACGATTTCTCGGTGCTGGCGAAGACCGTTAACTGCCCCAACGCAATCGTCCGCCATCGTGACCGGCCGTTCTACGGCGTCCAGTTTCACCCCGAGGTCACCCACACGCCCGAGGGGAGCCAGCTTCTTCGGAACTTTCTATACGAAATCTGCAAGGCCGACGGCCGTTGGAACTCCGGCTCGATCGCCGACGAACTGGTCGCGGGGATCCAAGATCAGGTTCAGGACGATTCCCAGGTGATCTGCGGGCTTTCAGGCGGAGTGGATTCGTCGGTCACAGCGGCGCTCCTGCACAGGGCCGTGCCCGGTCGGGTGAAGTGCATTTTTGTTGACAATGGTCTGCTTCGAGGCAACGAACGCGACCGGGTGGAGGCGATCTTCCAGGGCCACTTTCGGATGGATCTGAACGTAGTCGACGCACAGGAGCGGTTTCTATCGCGTCTCGCGGGGGTGATCGATCCAGAGGAAAAGCGCATCCGCATCGGCCACGAGTTCATCGAAGTGTTCAAGGAAGAGGCCGAGCGGATTCCCCGTGCCCACTATCTCGCCCAGGGAACGCTCTATCCGGATGTCATCGAATCGGGCCACTCGGCGATGGGAGCGGCGGCGAGCATCAAGATGCATCATAACGTCGGCGGTCTCCCGGAGGAGCTGGGTTTCGATCTCGTTGAGCCATTGCGCGATCTGTTCAAGGACGAGGTGCGTATGATTGGCGAGCTGTTGGGCTTGCCGGAGGAGATGGTCTGGCGACATCCCTTTCCCGGGCCTGGTCTCGCGGTGCGCATCGTCGGAGAGGTGACGCGCGAGCGGTGCGACCTGCTTCGCAAGGCCGATCGGATCATCATCGAGGAGATTACCACCCACGGATGGTATCGCAAGATCGCCCAGGCGTTCGGCGTGCTCCTGCCGATCGCGAGCGTCGGCGTCATGGGCGACGGAAAGACGTATGTCAATCAGAATGTGATCGCCATCCGTCTGATCGAAACCACTGATTTCATGACCGCCGATTGGGTGCGGATCGACCCGAATGTGCTCGAGAAAATCTCCTCCCGCGTCACCAACGAGGTATCGGGCATCAATCGCGTGGTCTATGACGTGACCAGCAAGCCGCCCGGGACCATCGAGTGGGAGTAGGTGCAGGGTAAAGCCGTTCTTGAGTTTCACGGCGGTTTCGGATAATTTGATCCCCTGATGGATTGAGAGCAAGGGCATTCGCGGTTGCGCATCGGGCGAGGGAGAGTTTGTCGTTAGATAGGGAGAGGTCGTCGTTGGTGACGGAGAGGTTCTAGTTGGTGACATGGTCTATTCAGTCGGCTGCGAATACGGCATACAGGCCCTGATCACGCTCGCACGGCGTGTTCCGCCGGGGGACTACTGCCTGCTTCGCAACATTCTCGACGGAGCCGATTTGCCCCACCACTTCGTCGGTAAAATTTTTCAAAACCTGGTCCGGCAGAAAATTCTTTCATCGGCAAAGGGGCGCGGCGGTGGCTTTGCCCTGCTGCGAGAACCCGAGGACATCACCCTGCGACAGATCGTTCAGGCGATCGATGGGGCCCATGCGAAAAAACGATGCTTCCTTGGCTTCACCGATTGCGATGAAAACCTGCCCTGTCCCGTCCACAGCCCGTGTTCGGAAATGACCGAGCAGATCGATCGCCTGCTGGATTCCACCACACTCGCCCAACTGGTCAGCCTGTTGGAAGATCGGGAGCGGGCCAAATCGAGAAAACGCCGATGAATCGCCATGAGTAAGCCATCCCCCATCCGTGTTCGATTCGCCCCGTCGCCGACCGGTCACCTCCACGTCGGCGGCGCCCGGACGGCGTTGTTCAACTGGCTGTTCTGCCGTCGCCACGGCGGCACATTCATCCTGCGCATCGAGGATACCGACATCCAACGAAACATCGAGGGCGCCGATCAAAAGCTCCTCGATGATCTGCGCTGGCTGGGGATCGACTGGGACGAAGGCCCCGATGCCGGTGGGGACTTCGGTCCGTATCGACAGAGCCAACGCCTGCCCCTGTACGAGGCTGCCGTGCAGAAACTGCTCGCCTCCGGAGATGCGTATTACGCGTTCGACACCCCCGAGCAGCTCGACGCGATGCGCCGGCAGGCGGCCGCCGAGGGCCGAACGTTCAAGTATCAAAGACCCGATCCCCTGCCGACGATCCACGATGCGGGCAAAGCCCAACTGCGGGATCTGCCGGTCGTGGTCCGATTCAAGGTGCCGGACGAATCGATCACCATCCACGATGAGGTTCTCGGAGACATCAGCTTCCCAGCCGGTGAGATCGACGACTTCGTGATCGCCAAGTCGAACCGTTGGCCGACCTATCACCTCGCCGTCGTCGTCGATGATGCCCAGATGCGGATCACCCATGTCCTGCGTGCACAGGAACACCTGATGAATACGCCGAAGCACGTGTTCATCCAGCGTGCCTTGGGCTACGAGTCGCCGCGCTACGCCCATTTGCCGCTCGTGTTCAACATCGACGGCTCGAAGATGTCCAAGCGCGACAAACACAAGGCGGTCAGGCAGGCGATCAAGCCACGGTTGAACGATTCCGGAGAACCCGATTGGACAAAGGAGCGGGCGGCCGAGTTAGCCGGCTGCCCCATCGCGGCGTTCGAGAAATGGTTGAAGAAGGCCGACACGGAACTGGACATGGCCCAGGTCTTGCGGCTGGCCGACGCGGCAGGCGTGGAGATGCCGGAGATCGATGTTCACGACTTTCGCAAGGTGGGCTATCTGCCCGAGGCCCTGTCGAACTTCATCGCCCTGATCGGCTGGTCGCCGGGGGAAGATCGTGAAAAGTTGACGCGCAACGAAATGGTCGCCGCCTTCTCGCTGGATCGGATCAATAAGACCGCTGGCCGCTTCGACCGGGAAAAGCTGCTGGCGATGAACACCGACTGGGCGGCGGACCTGCCGGCCGATCGACTGCTGGCGGCCTTTCGGGACTGGGCAAAGGTGAGCAATTCGCCACTGGCCATTCTCGATGATGCAACCGCCACGCGCGTGCTCGCCGCCTGCAAGGGCTTCCGATCGTTCCCCGATATCGAGTCGAAGGCGGGCATCCTGTTCGCCCCGGACGAGTCGGTTGTCTACGATCCCAAGGCGGTCAAGAAGGTATTGGCGAAAAAAGAGGGTCAAGGCTTCGCGATGCTCGAGCGTCTGATGCCCGAATTGGAATCACTGGATCCCTGGACCGCAGAAGCGATCGATGGGTTCTTCAAGTCATTCTGCGAGCAGCATGAGGCGAATCTCGGCGACGTAGCCCAACCCGTCCGCGTCGCCGTAGCCGGTCGCCCCGT
>CAYXGR010000335.1:0-3913 GCA_964464525.1 uncultured Planctomycetaceae bacterium | reverse complement strand
AATATCATCGTCTGTATCGGAACCACGAAACACCGGACGCCTCGGCCAACGGCTTCCGTATCGACGTCGTGGCGCGGCGATCGCGGCGGACCGGCCTGCGCCATTTCCATATTCTCGCACATGGCGAACAGACCGCGACGGTTCGACGGCGTGACCGCATCCTGCCGCATGTCGAGGGGGCGATCAATCTTCTCATCGCCCGACACCTGCCGGATTTTCTCCAGATCCACGCCTCGGCACTGTCGCTGGACGGGATGGGCGCGGTCTTCCCCGGATCGCCCGGCGCGGGGAAGTCTACCCTCGCCGCAGCCCTGCTCGCACATGGCTGGGATTATGCGACCGACGAATTCGCCCTGATCGATCCGAATGATCTCCGGCTCGTTCCCTATCCGCGGGCGCTCAGCATCAAGTCCGGATCGGTCGCGGCCTTGTCCCGGCTTGGTCTTCCGATAGACCGTGAGGCGACCTATTCCACGAAGGATAAAGGGCCGATCCGGTGTCTCGATCCGCTTCGCATCCGGCCCGACGGGATCGCCCAACCCTGCCCCGTGCGTCTGATTGTCTTCCCCGAATTCGGCGACGGCGCGGCCCCCGCGATCGAACCCATGAGCCGTGCGGAGGCGGTGTTTCGAATCAGTCGGGTGTCTTTCAACTTCCTCAAGTTTCGTGCCCGCGGGATCGAACTGCTCACGAAACTGGTTCGCGGGGCACGGTGCTATCGCCTGCGGACCGGCGATCTGGAACATTCCTGCCGGTTGGTGGAGGCGTGCCTGCATGACGCGGAATAATACGCCCATAGAGATAAAAGGCGTACCCAATCCGACCGCCGAGGCGCGCCTGAGGAGGCTTGTTGCCGGATGTTTGATCGATCCTCCATTTGCCGCAGTGCGTCGGATCGAGCGTGAGGGTCTGTGGGAATTCGTCTCGGCGCATGCCTGGCAGACGCGTATCGGGGGGATTCTGTTGCATCATCTTCGGCGACACGAGATCGACCTGCCGGACTCCGCCGCGCGGCAGCTAGAGGCCTATCGCGATCATGTGCTGGCCGCGAACGCCTATCGAGTGAATCGTGTGGAGCCGGTCCTGGCGAGGCTTCAGGCCGAGGGGATTCCCTTTCTCGTGCTCAAGGGGGCGGCGCTGAATGCCGTGCTCTATCCCGAGCCCGGCATGCGGCCGATGGTTGATGTGGATGTGTTGATTCGTCCGGACGACGCCGCCCGTGCCCACGCCGCGCTGACGGCGACGGGCTGCACGCCGGGGCCTGATCTGGTTCGCGATGACTTTTTCCCCCGCTATCACTACGAACGGGAATACCTCACGTCGCATCCGCCGCCGGTGAAGATCGATCTGCACGTCCGGCCCTTTCGCCCGCTGCGCTACGCGCGAACGGTTCCCGATGATGCGTTGTGGGATTCGCCGTCGACCGCTCGGTTCGGCGACCTGGATGTATGGATCCCGAATGCGGAAAACATGCTCATCCATCTCGCCGTCCACGCTGCCTGCCATGGGCTGCGAGAGTTGCGATGGCAATACGACATCAAGTGCTGGATCGACCGGTGCGGCGGGGATATCGACTGGGAACGAATTTCAGACAAATGTCACCAATGGCGATTGACCTGGCCGTTTCGCCGGGCGCTTGAGTCGGTCTCAGAACTGTTTGATCCGCTGGACCCTCGGATTGCGCGGGCTCTGGCGTGCACGAGTAAATCTACTAGTGTCTTTGATAGACTGGCGCTCTGGCAGGCGCCCTATGGCGAAGCGCGACCGGTGCGGGACGTGCTGATGAATGTTCTCTGCACGCCGGGAGCACGGCTTCGATTCGGCTATCTTCGGGCGGTCTGTCTGCCGGGCTCGGGACACCTGGGGCAGATCTATCGCCGCCGACATCCGGGCTGGAGGCTCGCCGCCCATGCGGTCCGCCTCGGGCGCGGCCTGGCCCGGGCATTCACACATCCCGATCCCAATCCGGCCTGACCAATCCACACGCGATCAATGGTCATACCCGCCCAAAAAGGGAGCCGTGCTTGCAATTCGGAGAGTCGGCCGGTAGGTTTTCGACGATTCGAGCCTTGACATCTCTTTTTCGCCGACGATAAGGAGCACGGCGTGGCACGCGAACAATGGGGATCTCGCATCGGGGTCATTCTGGCGGTCGCCGGTTCGGCGGTGGGATTGGGGAACTTCCTCCGGTTTCCCGGTCAGGCCGCACAGAATGGCGGCGGGGCCTTCATGATCCCCTACTTCATCTCGCTGCTCGTGCTGGGCATCCCGCTCGGCTGGGCGGAGTGGACCATGGGTCGCTATGGCGGCGTGCGCGGTTTCAATTCGGCCCCCGGCGTCTTCAGCGTCATCTGGCGCAACCCGATTTCCAAGTATTTTGGTTCATTCGCACTCCTGATCCCTCTGGTGATCTACATGTACTACGTCGTGATCGAGGCGTGGTGCCTGGGCTACGCGATTCAGTACATCACGGGCGACCTCATGAAGGGGTCCGATCCTCAGGCCTACTCCGACTTTTTCAACAGTTTCGTGGGTACTGGTGAGAACGGCGATTTGTTCGTCGCCGGAAACCGTCAACTGCTGTTCCTGTTGCTGGCCACGTTTGTTCTGAATTTCGTCCTGATCTATCGGGGTGTGAGCAAGGGGATCGAGACATTTTGCAAGTTCGCGATGCCGCTCATGGTGATCTGCGCCGTCTGCGTGCTGATCCGCGTGTTGACGCTGGACGCCCCCCCGGATAGTCCCGATCAGACCGTCCTGAATGGCTTGGGGGCCATGTGGAACCCGGACTATCAGAAATTGCTGAATCCCCAGACCTGGCTGGCCGCGTCGGGTCAGATCTTCTTCAGCATGTCGGTCGGCTTCGGTATCATCATCAACTACTCGAGCTATATGCGCAGGAACGATGACGTCGTACTCAGCGGGCTGACGGCGGGGAGCATGAACGAGTTTTTCGAGGTCTGCCTCGGCGGTCTGATCACGCTACCGGCGGCGTTCATCTTTCTTGGCGCCGCCGCCGGAAGTTTCGGCACCTTCGGCCTGGGCTTCAACGCCCTGCCCAACGTGTTCGCCAAGATGCCGATGGGCCAGTTTTTCGGATTCCTATGGTTCTTCATGCTCTTCCTGGCTGCCGTGACCAGCAGCCTGTCGATGTTGCAGCCGGTGATCGCGTTTTTTGAAGAGGGGTTTGGCCTGAAACGGCACGCGTCGGTGACGATTCTGGGGCTGATCTCCCTGATCGGCGCGGGCTTCGTTGTCTATTTCTCCAAGGGCATGGTCGCATTGGGAACATTCGATTTCTGGATCGGCAGTTTTCTGATATTCTTCCTCGCCATGATCCAATGCATCCTCTACGGCTGGATCTTCGGGATCAAGAAGGGACACATCGAGGCGCACCACGGCGCGCACATTCGCATCCCGTGGTTTGTGCAGTTGATGATCAAGTATGTTTCGCCGTTGTATCTGCTCGTGATATTCATCCTGTTCTGTATCAACAACCTGCCTGGGTCCGTGAGGGATATCATCAACGATCCCGTCGCCTTGAGTTCGATCATTTTCATCGGCGCCGTCTTCGTGTTCATGGTGATCATGATTCACATCGCGGGGAAACGGTGGGTCGCCGAGGGTCGCTATACCGGCGTGGATGACGATCGACCGGCGTTTCCTGTTCAACCGTTGGAGGAAAACCGATGACACCCGGTGGTTGGACTGTGATGATCCTGTCGGTCGGCTCGGTGCTGATCCTGGTCACCTACTGCCTGGCGCGTGTGTTGTCGCTTCCGCCGGTTGAGGTCGAGGAGCACCTCAAGGGTCCGTCCGACATCGACACGGGCGACCTGGAGAACGCGGATTAGCGTGGGGCACCCGTGCCTCTTGCCGGTGTGTGGTTGAGAAGGTCTAGCCCGCATTTCTC
>CAYXGR010000334.1:0-3925 GCA_964464525.1 uncultured Planctomycetaceae bacterium | reverse complement strand
ATTCAAAATCCGGTTCCCGCAAGGGAGTGAGGGTTCGAGTCCCTCCTTCGGCATTTGAGGTGGTGTTGCCGATCGGTATCTATCCTCCAGCAGCTATTCTTCAGCATCTAATCTTCATTCCAAGTCTCGGGTTTCAAACCTGGGACTCGCACCGGTTGGAAACCGGTGCCACAGTCCTTGTGGGCGCATAGCCAGTCACTTGTTGGGCGCACTGTCCGTCATTCGAAGCGAGGGTCGGTGGGCATCGAGGCGACGGAATAGCCGACGGCGGCGTTTAGGGTTTGGCGTTGGAAGGGGGGCGACCATTCCAGCAGGACGCTGAGCAGGGTCGCGCCGGTTGTCTGATGGCGCTGCTCATAGTCGGCGATCAACCATTCTCTGATGTCGAAAAGACCGCGCCAGAGCAGCAGGCGCGTGGGCATACCGTGATCGATTTTGACGATGCGATCGGAGGCCAGCGCTTCCCGCGTCACCTGATCGAGTTGCATATCCAGGACATCGCCGAGAAACGGGCGCCGCGTCAGGGGCGGACCGACCCGGCGTCCGCTGAAGAGTGCAAGGCGCACACGCCAGTCGGTTCCCGCCTGGGAGATTGCCTGCTCACTCATATCCGCTGGCGTACGGAGACGACCGTCGACGGGGAAGTGAAAACGTCTATCCAGGTTCCCCGGCAGGCGATCCGGCCATTCTCCATCCTTGGCGAGGGCGATCAGGCTGCGCAGCATCATCGCATTGTGGCTATTCAGTGTGTATGCCAGACTGCTGTCTCGATCGGGATATCGATCCGGGGTTGTCTCGGGCCCCTCTTTGCAGAGGAGTGCAAGATATTCATCCAGGAATCGCCGGTTTTCCAGGAGCCTGGTCCAGTCGATCTTCTCATTGACGATGATGCGGCTTAGCAGCCGAGCATATCCGTCGCGACCGGCGATTTCACCGGAGACCTGGATCGAACGTGGCCCGCATCCTGGTATTACCAAGAATGATAGAGCTATGTAAGCCGGGTAATAGATGTATGTAGATCGAATATGCATCTACGGTCGTTCGAACAGCACCGCAAGTCCCTGACCGACACCGATACACAGTGTGGCCAGGCCGCGTCTGGCGTCGCGGCGGCGCATTTCTCGGATGAGTGTGGTCGCCAGCCGCGCCCCGGTGCATCCCAGTGGGTGGCCGAGGGCGATCGCGCCACCGTTGACATTGACTCTGGCCGCGTCCAGACCGAGTTCGCGGATGCAGGCGAGCGACTGGGCGGCGAAGGCCTCGTTGAGTTCGATCAGGTCGAGCTCGCCGACTGTCCAGCCTGCTCGGTCGAGGGCCTTTCGCGTGGCCGGAATCGGGCCGAGGCCCATGCAGGCCGGGTCGACGCCCGCCGAGGCGGAGTGTCGTACAGTGGCCAATGGCTCGAGGCCGAGTTCGGTCGCCTTCTTCGCCTCGACCACAAGCAGGGCGGCGGCGCCGTCGTTGATGCCGGAGCTGTTGCCGGCTGTGACGGTGCCGCCCTTTCGAAAGGCGGGCTTGAGCTTGGCCAGGGCGTCGATGGTTGTCTCGGGACGAGGGTGTTCGTCAATGGAGACGATGGCCGATTTTCCACGACCGAGATCGACTTCGACGGGAATGATTTCTTCGGCGAGTCGGCCGGCTTCGGTCGCCGCCTTGCAGCGCATCTGGCTTTCGCAGGCGAATTCGTCCTGGGCTTCGCGACCGATTTCGTATTTTTCAGCGACGTTTTCGGCGGTCTCGCCCATGTTGTAGGGATAGTAGCGTTCGGCAAGTTTGGGATTGACCATCCGCCAGCCGAGCGTTGAATTGAAGAGTTCCGGGTTGCCGCGCACCCACGCTTCGGCGGGCTTGGGCAGGACGAGGGGGGCGCGGCTCATCGACTCGGATCCGCCGGCGATGAAGACGTCGCCGTGGTTGGCCTCGATCATCCGGGCCGCGATCGCGACGGTCTCCAGGCCCGAGGCGCAGAGGCGGTTGACCGTCGTGCCGGGCACGGTTTCCGGCAGGCCCGCCAACAGCACGGCCATCCGCGCGGCATTGCGGTTGTCCTCGCCCGCCTGATTGGCTGCGCCCCAGTAGCAATCATCGATCAGGGCCGGATCGATGCCGGTTCGATCGACGAGGGTCTTGATCACGAGCGCGGCCATGTCATCCGGCCGCACGGGGGCCAGCGCGCCGCGATAGCGACCGATGGGGGTTCGGAGACAATCGATGATGACGGCCTGTCTCGGGGATGGCATTTATATCGATCCGGATATCATAGAACTATCGCGTGTATCAAAGTGCGTGATACAGGAACCCCCTCGCCGACTTCTCGCCGAGGTCTTCATCCGCCACGCGCTTTTCCAGGAGCGGGTTTTCTCGGTATCGCTCGTGGTGACCGGACTCCTTGTGGAATTCGGCCAGGAGTTTTTGGACGATGTCCAGGCCGACGTGGTCTGCCGTGGCCAGGGGGCCTTCGGGATAGTTAAAGCCGAGTTCCATCGCGATGTCGACGTCCTGGGGGATGGCGATCGAGTCCGCTGCCAGGGCCGCTTCGTTCACCACGGCAAGCAAGACTCGAGCATAAAGCCACAGGGCACGGTCGGCCGGCTTATCCAGCAATTTGGCGAATTCGCTCAGTGCCGAAGTCGGTTGCCATTGGGAGATATCCCGCAGGCGCGTTTCGTATGCCGGCACCGGTTGGCCGTCGGTGTGATCGTAGAATCCTCGGCCGGTCTTTCGGCCGAAGTGACCGTCGGCCACGAGTTTCTGCTGCACGGCGTTTGGCGCAAAACGGGCCGGTTCGCCGAAATCGTGATAGACCGATTCGGTGACGTGGAGGTTGATGTCGATGCCGATCAAGTCGAGCAGTTCGAACGGCCCCATGCGGAAGCCGCCGATCTCGCGCATCGCCGCATCGATCGATCGCACATCGGCCTCGCCGTCTTCCAGGAGCCGGAGGGCCTCCAGGTAGAAGGGCCGATTGACGCGATTGCCGATGAAGCCCGGCGAATCCTTGACCTTGACGGGCGTCTTTTCGAGCTTCGTGCAGATCGCCCGGGCGTCGACCATGGACTGATCGCTCGTCGCCGGGCCGCGGACCAGCTCGATGAGCTTCATCACGGGGGCCGGGTTGAAGAAGTGCATGCCCAGAAACCGTTCGGGGCGTTTCAACCCCTCTGCGAGTTTCGCGATCGACAGGCTGGATGTGTTCGTCGCCAGGAGCGCCCGATCCGAGACGGCATCTTCCAATTCAGCGAAGATCCGTTGCTTCAGCGTTATATCTTCGTGGACCGCCTCAACCACGCACTCGGCATCCTTCAGGCAGGCCATCGATTCGGCGACATGCAGCCGCCCCACGATGGAATCTCGTTCGTGCCTTGGCAGTTTGCCCTTTTCGACACGGCGATCGAGTCGTTCGACCACCTTCGCGTAGGCCGCCTTGACCAACGCCGGGTCCGTATCCAGCGTTTCCACGATGAAGCCCGCCGCCGCCGCGGTCTGGGCGATGCCCGATCCCATCGTGCCCGATCCGATTACTCCGAAAACTCTTTTACTCACCTGAAAACTCCGGTTGTCTCTTTTCGATGAAGGCGGCGACGCCTTCCTGATAATCCTTCGTGCTGCCCGCGAGGCCTTGAGCGACGGCCTCGTAGTCGAGCTGTTGCGATAAATCCCGCTCGAGACCGGCCAGCATGGCCCGGCGAGTCAGAACATATCCGCGTGTGGGTCCGTGTGCGAGTCGGCTGGCCAGCTCATGCGTCTGGGTTGCCAACTGATCCGGCTCGACGACGCGGCTGACCAGATTCGACTCGGCCGCTGTGTCGGCCGTCAACGGTTCGCTCAGCCAGGCGATCTCCAGTGCCCGGGCGTATCCGACGATGCGGGGGAGGGTCCAGCTCATGCCGCAATCCGGCACCAGACCGATCCCGCTGAAGGCGCT
>CAYXGR010000333.1:0-3942 GCA_964464525.1 uncultured Planctomycetaceae bacterium | reverse complement strand
CTCGGATTCGCTGATCCGCATGATCAACAGATGGGGCTGATGACCCATCCTACGCTGGGATCGCGGGTCGCGGGAACTGTCATGGACCCAACGCTTCGGGGCATAAGAGAGACATTAGATCAATCGTTGTAGCTGATTCAGCGATTCAACCGTGTGATTATCGGGAAACACGAGGGAGAATTGGCCTGTCCCGGTAACCATCGGACACGAGCCACATGGTCGCCGGCTCAGGCATGTTTACACAACTGTTACAACGGATCAGGGCCACAAAATGGTATACTCCGAACGTCTTTCCGACCGAAAGGAACATCGGCCCAAAGAAATCGGGATCCTCAGAGAACAACTGGTTAACGACCTATTTATAAAGGAGTACCCAAGAAATGACCCAACACACAATACGTGGGAGGCTCGTCGCCTCCCTCTGCCTTGCCCTGACCGGCGCCTTTCTGTTGGCGGCGTCAGACACGGCCATGGGGCAGGACAGCAAGTCGACCGCGGTCAAACCGCCGGCGAAAGTCGGAAAGGCGACGACCAATCAGTTCGTCGGCCCTCAGAAGCCCACCTCACCCGGGGTGGTCACCCGCCGTGCCCCTCGAAACGTCGGCGCCAGACCCACCGGAAAAAAAGGAGCCCCGGCCCTTCCCAAGGCGACGGTCGTCCTCAAGCCCGGTGAAGTGCCGGTCATGACGATTGATACCCCGAGCTACAATTTCGGCAAAGTTCGTGAGGGGACCGAAGTGGTCCATGACTTCTGGTTCACCAATACCGGAAACGGACCGTTGGAAATCCTCCGCGTCAAACCTTCGTGAGGTTGCACCGTAGCCGGTCAGTATGACCGGATCATTCAACCCGGACAAGGCGGCAAAATCCCGATCAAGCTCGGCACCAAGCGCAAGAGCGGGTCGATCACCAAGACGATCACAGTCTTCACGAACATGCCCGAACCACGCGTACGGGTCAGCTTGACCATGAAGGGCGAGGTGTGGATGCCTGTTCAGGTGACACCGCGCAGCGCCGCATTCGGCAAGATCACCGTCGAGAAGGCCAGCCAGGGCATGGAGAGAAAGTTGACCATCGTCAACAATATCGAGGGATCGTTCACCCCTACCGACATCAAGAGCACCAATCCCATGTTCGAAGCGGAGGTCAAGCCCATTGAAGAGGGTAAGAAATACGAGGTGACCGTCCGGCTCGTTCAGCCGATCAAGCAGGGCAACAATACCGGTCAGATCACCCTGAACACCGGCTTGAAGGACAAACCCCTGTTGAGCATCCAGACCTACGCCTACGTTACGGCGGCCGTCGATGTGTCGCCCCCGAAGCTGGAATTGCCCAAGGATCGCTCGAGAGATTTGACCCGCTTGTTCCATATTCGCAGCAATTCGAACAAGCCGATCAAACTGACCAATCTCAAGTCGAGCAATCCGGACCTCAAGCTCGAACTGACGAACATCAAAAACACGCTCAACCATCGTCTCAAGGTGATCATTCCCAAGGCCTACAATCCGCCACCCGCTGGCGATCGGATTACCTTCAACACCGATAATCCCCTCGTCCCTGAGATCACCATTCCGATCACTCAGAGCCGGGTCCAGCGTACCGCGGGAAGGGCACAACCCCGAAGAGGATTGGGGCAGAAACCTCCGCAACCCCTCACTAAAAACGCGACCAAACCAACCAATAGCCGGATCAGGTCCACCCCTGTGACAGATACGGCCACCAAGACCGCCGCCGGTCAGGCTAAAATATCCAACAAGAGCGTGAAAACGCCCCAGCCGGTGACAGGCGCCAAGAAGACGCTCAAAACCAATAACGCTGGAAAGCAGAGCGGCTCCTCCGGTAGCTAGATTCACATTTCGTACCTCGACAGCGTCCCGCGGTCGACAGTCCCCAAGTGGACTGTCGGCCGCTTCCTTTTGGTCCCATCTCCAATGGTTCTGTGACATCGATTTCCAACCGGTGTGGGGTTTCTTCCTGGGAAGGCCATAGGTCATCAGACACGACCCGCTCGCTTGCGCTCGGGGCTCGGGTTCGCTGATCCGCATGATCAACAGATGGGTCTATTAACCCATCCTACGTTGGGTTTACAGGTCGCGGGAGCTGTCATGGACTCCAACACAGGGGATCGGCATGATTGCCCTCTTCGCCATGCCCGCGCCTTGGGGCTTGGGCATGCCACCCGCTCGCTTGCGCTCGGGGCTCTGAGGGTAGGCAAGCATTATTCGTCGAACGCCGACCTCTTCCTGACGGGCGCGGCCCTGATTCCGGTTATACTGCCCTGATCCAAAATCCAGTCCGATTGGCATTCGAAACCAGGGAGTTCCAGATGTTCCACAGAATCAGTCTTATCGTGTGTGTTTCGGGGATGATCCTCATGACCGGCTGCGCCCGGCAACCCACGGAGGCGGAGATGAAATTGACCACGCTACGTGACGAATACCTCGCGACGTATCGACCGCTCGTCATCCAAAAGGAGAAGGCCTGGTGGGATGCCAGCACGACCGGCAACGACGCGGACTTCAAACGCCAGGCCGACGCGGAGAAGGAACTCGTCCAATTGCACGGCGACCACGAAACCTTCGCGAAGTTGAAGGCCCTGAAGGAAGGCGGCGACGTTCGCGATCCTGTTTTGAAGCGTCAGCTCGAGGTCATGTATCAGGAGTTTCTCCCCGCGCAGGCCGACCAGGATCTGCAAAACAGGATCGTCGGCCTTCAGACGGAGGTCGAGAAGATTTTCAACACCCATCGGAGCAAGGTCGGGAAACGGGAACTGACCGAGAATAAGGTTCGCGACATCCTCGCGTCGACCGCCGATTCGCGCGAGGCCGAGGCCGCGTGGAAGGGCTATATGGCCGTCGGGGCGAAGGTTGAGAAGAATCTTCACGAGGTTGTCCGGCTGCGCAACGAGCAGGCCCGGGCACTGGGCTATCGGGATTTCTTCGCCCTGTCGCTCGCCATTCAGGAAATAGACGAGACCGAATTTCTGGAACTGTTCGACGAGCTGGACCGGCTGACGCGGGAACCCTTCGCCGAACTCAAGGCTCGGATCGACGCCGACCGTGCGGCCCACTTCGGCATCGTTGTCGCGAAGCTTCGGCCCTGGCACTTCGGAGACCTCTTCTTCCAGGAGGCCCCGGAGATGAAGGGGGCCGATCTCAACGAGGTCTATGCCGAACAGGATCTGCTCGCCCTGACGAAGAGCTACTACGGCGGGCTTGGCATGGAGGTCGACGATATCCTCGCCCGCAGTGACCTCTACGAGAAGCCGGGCAAGAGTTCCCACGCCTTCGCGACCGACATCGACAGAGTCGGCGACGTTCGTGTCCTGTGCAACCTTCAGCCCAACCTTCGCTGGATGGATACGCTGATCCACGAACTCGGCCACGCAGTCTATGACAAGTACATCGATCCGGAACTTCCCTTCCTGCTTCGCACCGCCTCCCACAGCATCACGACCGAGGGCTATGCGATGATGATGGGGGCGATGGCCAAGAACCGCGAATACCTGACGAAGATCGTCAAGCTCCCGCCGGAGGAGGCCGCGCGGTACGTCGAGGCCGCGCGGAAATCCCTTCGTGCCGAGAAGCTCATCTTCTCCCGCTGGGCACAGGTGATGGTCCGCTTCGAGCGGGGCATGTATGGGAACCCCGACCAGGATCTCGGCAAGCTCTGGTGGGATCTGAAGAAGGAATACCAGTTGCTCCCGCCACCCGAGGACGTGAGCCGGCCCGACTATGGCGCGAAGATCCACATCGTCAGCGTGCCGGTCTATTACCACAGCTACCTGATGGGCGATCTGTTCGCCAGCCAGGTGCACCACAAGATAGCTACGTCGGTCTTGCACGAATCGGACATGGGGGCGACGTGCTACGCCGACAGCCGACCGGCGGGCGACTTCATGAAGCGGGAGATCTTCGGCCCGGGCAATCTGTATTCGTGGAA
>CAYXGR010000332.1:0-3944 GCA_964464525.1 uncultured Planctomycetaceae bacterium | reverse complement strand
GAAAGCCCGGCTGAAGCCGGCTGAGGGTCATTGTGAGGGGTGCATACCACCGACTAAAGTCCGGTGGCAAACAAAAAAACTATCCGGCTTTAGCACCGGTCAGTCTCTCGTTTGCCACCGACTTCAGTCGGTGGTAGGCGCCATTTTCAATTCCCCGCAGCCGGCTTCAGCCGGGATTTCAAGACTGGCCCCCGCGAGTTGTCGATGACTCGCCCAAACTGACATGTACCCGTGCTCCCCCGTGGGGTTATCCAATTATCGACTATTCCCGCTCGTTGATCGGCTTGACCGAGCGCTTGGCGGGGCCGGTGTAGATCTGGCGGGGGCGGTAGATACGGCCCTTGGGGTTGGTGTGTACCTCGCGCCAGTTGGCGATCCAGCCGGGCATTCGGCCGATGGCGAACATGACGGTGAACATCTCGACCGGGATGCCGATCGCCCGAAGAATGATGCCGCTGTAGAAATCAACGTTCGGATAGAGCTTCCGCTCGACGAAATAGGGATCCTTGAGGGCCAGCTCCTCGAGTTGGATGGCCAGATCGAGCAGCGGATCGTGGACGCCCAGCTTGTTGAGCACCGCGTCGCAGGCCTTCTTCAAGAACTTGGCGCGCGGATCGAAGTTCTTATAAACACGGTGACCGAAGCCCATCAGCCGAACGCCGGAATCCTTCTGCTTGAAGCGACCCATCAGAGACTCGATCGATTCGCCGCTGTCATGTATGCGCGACAACATGCTAACGACCGCGACGTTGGCCCCGCCGTGCAGTGGGCCCCACAACGCGCACACCCCCGCCGCCACCGATGCGTACAGGTTCGCCTGGCTCGATGCGACCATTCGAACCGTGGACGTCGAGCAGTTCTGTTCGTGGTCGGCGTGGAGAATGAAAATCTGATCGAGCGCACGGACCACCTCGGCGTCGGGTTCGTAGTCCTGGTTCGGCTTGTAGAACATCATATGCAGAAAGTTGGCCGCATACGACAGATCGGAACGCGGATAGACGATCGGCTGGCCGATCGAGGTCTTGTAGCTTGCCGCAGCGAGCGTGCGCACCTTGCTCATCAACCGCGCGACGGTTTCGAGGAAAGATTCATCGTCCGAGGGCTCGATCAGAGCGGGTTGAAAACAGCCGGCCGTGTTGATCATCGCGGAGAGGATCGCCATCGGCGGCGCGTTCGGCGGAAAACCCTGGAAATGATGCCGCATATTCTCGTGAATGAACTGGTGTTCGGTGATCAACCGGTCGAATTCGGACAGTTGACCCTTCGTCGGCAGCTCCCCGAAGATCAGCAAGTAGGCCGATTCGACGAAGGTGGCGCGATCGACAAGATCCTCGATCGGATAGCCGCGGTAGCGAAGGATGCCGTTTTCCCCGTCGATATAGGTGATCCGGCTCTGGCATGAGCCTGTGTTGCCGTAGCCCTCGTCCATCGAGATCAGCCCGCTCTGGCCCCGAAGCCGGCTGATGTCGAGGCCACGTTCGCTTTCGGTGCCCACGAGTACGGGCAGGTCGTAATTAGTCTCGCCTAAGGTCAATTTTGCGGTTTCCGCTGACATGATGGCCGGCTCCAGGTTGTCGTGATCGTTGGATCGAATCTCTTGTTATTAGCAACGCAGGATACCTCTGTATCCGTTAGCCGACAAGCGGTGGATCGGCGGAGACCTCGATTCCCACTGCGTGAGACTGTTGCCAGGCCAGCAGCGAGACCAAGGCCCAGAGGCAGAAATTGTGGTCCGACCGGCCCGATGTGTGTTCCTCCAGCACCTGCAGCGCACCTGCCCGGCTCAAGATTGTGCCGAAAAAGCATTGATCATTTTCGATCAGGTCTCTCGCCATTCCATTCAGGGGACCGCGCAGCCACGGCCCGACCGGCACCTCGAAGCCCTTCTTCGGCCGGTCGTGCAGTTCCGGCGGGAGATCGGCCTTGAACGCCTCGATCAGCAGGTGCTTCTTCCGCCAGCCGTGAAGCTTCCAGCGCCAGTCCATCGGAAACACCCGATCGACGAGGCGATGATCCAGAAATGGCGAACGCACCTCCAGCCCGTGGGCCATCGACATGAGGTCCACCTTCGTCAGCATGTCGTCGGGCAGGGAGAGCCGCCATTCGGTCTGCAGGTGGTGATTCAGGTTACCGTCTTCCTTCGGGACTCCGCGATGATCCCAGAGGAGTTGCACGATCCTGTCGACGGCCGCGCCGGCGTCGATCGATGCGTGCAGGAATCGGCCGAACGTCACGTCGTCCGAGGTTCGCATCCAGTTGGCATAACGGTGGGGCAACCGGGTATCCATCGATCGGATCGCCCGCTTCATCATGCTGAAGCGGCCGCCGAGCCACGTCTCACGCCGAGCGGGCAGGGCCTCGATCAGCCGGCGTGCCGGTCGATACATAGGCGATCGGGCGAACCAGCCGTACTTCTCGATCAGCGTCGCGGCGGCGTATCGGTTGTAACCGGCGAACAGTTCGTCCGCCCCGTCACCGCTCAGGGCCACGGTCACGTGCTTCCGCGTGAGGCGGCTGAGCAGATAAGTCGGCAACGCCGAGCTGTCGGCGAACGGCTCGCCGATGTGATCCTGCACGACGGGAATCGCCTCACGCACGTCGTCGAGCGACAGTGGTAGAACGGTGTGGTCGGTGCCGTGCATATCGGCAACGGCCCTGGCAAAACGACTCTCGTCATAAAATGGTTGATCGGGAAAGCTCACGGAGAATGTTTTCACGCGATCGGGTGCGACCTGGGCCGCCGTCGCCGTGACGATCGCCGAGTCGATCCCGCCCGACAGGAATACCCCGACGGGTACATCGGAGACCAGACGACATCGGACGGCGTCGGCCATTGTCTCGCGGACGATCCGGCAGGCCTCGCCGAAATCGGCCGCCGGAGATTGATTCGGTGGCTCGTTGTCCCAGTCTCGAACCTCGAGTTTTCCATCATTGAATCGCAACAGATGCCCGGGCCGCAGCTTGCGAACCTGAGAAAAGATGCTCCGGGGCGCGGCGATAAAGCCCAACGTCAATAGCTGCATCACCGCCATCGAATCGATGGTCAAGTCCGACAGGATCGGCCGCAGCGCCCCCATCTCCGAAGCGAATGCCAGACCCCCGCCGGGCAGTTCGGCGTACAAGATCGGCTTGACGCCCGTCCGATCCCGAGCCAGGCTCAGTGTCCGTGTTGGGGCGTGCCACAAGGCAAAGGCAAACATGCCGTTGAGCCGGGGAAGAAAACCGAGCGTCGGATCGCGCCGGCACAGCTCGAGCAGAACCTCGGTGTCCCCCGTCGAGGCGAACGTGACTCCGTCCGCCCTGAGCTCGTCCCGAAGCTCTCGAAAGTTGTAGATTTCCCCGTTATAGACAAGCGCTACGTTGCCGTCGGCCGATCGCATCGGCTGGTCGGCAGCGGGCGTCAGATCCTGAACCCTCAACCGCGCATGGGCCATCGCCACACATCGAGGCGGATCGCACCAGGTTCCGCAACCGTCCGGGCCGCGATGGGCGATGACTTGAAGCATCCCATCCAAAACCGCCGCGTCCAGCAGCCCGTCCGATCGAACATATCCCGCGATTCCGCACATCGGAATCCATCATAGGGACTCTCGTAGGATGGGTCATCCGCCCTGTCTGTTGAACCGGCCGGGTGCCATGCCCAAGCGAAGCGCGGGCATGGCGACGGGTGGCATGCCCAAGCATTGAGAGCGATTTGGCGGGAGCACGATCGCGGGCATGGCGGGGGACGGACTGGACGACGGCTGGGTGCTATGCTTAGGCTACCCCACTTCAACGAGACGAAAACGCATGAACATCCTTCACATCACACAATCGCTCGACCCGAGCTGGGGCGGAATCGCCCGTGTCCTGCCGATGCTCGCCGCCGAGCTGAACGCCGCCGGCGAGACCTGCCGCATCGCCGTCCTTCGGGGAGATCGCTTCGGCACGCCGCAGGCGGTTCC
>CAYXGR010000331.1:0-3974 GCA_964464525.1 uncultured Planctomycetaceae bacterium | reverse complement strand
GGCCCCTCACATGATCACACAACCGCCACGGCCGCCGTCTCGGGAGTCGTGTCTTCCACTTCCACCCGTGGGGCCAGATCCGCCATCCCCCCGCTGATCGGCTCGCCGATCACCATCAGCCGCGTCTCCTCCTCGCGCATCGCCGCATACATCGACGCGTCCCGATCACGCACATGATAGCCCACGCAATACTCGCCCGGTGGCACATTCAACCGAACGCCATACCGCACCCGGCGCACCGATCCGGGGACCGCAATCGGTTCCTCGTAGTGCATCCGCGTACTGCTCGTCTCGAACACAAACAAATGATCGCTGGCTCGCAACAGCGTCAGGCCGAACGACGGATGGGGGATCTCCATGTCAAAGTGCACGTCATATTCAATCCACATCCGTTCGCCCGGCGCAAACGTCCGAGAGCTTGTCCCATCGGCCCTCAGCAATCGCATGTTTTGAACGGCCACCATTTCCCGAGACTGCGTCTCGGGCAACATCCACTTGTCCATGCACGCCTCATGGTAGCGCGCCACCGATTCGCTCGCCGTTCCCGCGTAGAGCGTTCTCCCCGCCGAGAGCACCAGTGCCCGATCGCAAAACGTGCTGACCGAACTCAGATCGTGCGACACGAAGACGACGGCGACACCCTTCTTCAGAAAGGCCCGCATCTTGTCCATGCACTTCGACCGAAAGACGCGATCACCCACCGAAAGAACTTCATCCACCAACAGCACCCGAGGATCGACATGGGCCGCGACAGAGAATCCGAGCCGCGCATACATGCCGCTTGAATAACGCTTGATCGGCGTCTCCAAAAATTCTCGGATCCCGGCAAACTCCACGATCGCGTCGAACTTGCGCCGGGCCTCCACACGGGACATACCCAGAATAGAGGCATTCAGATAGATATTTTCCCGACCGGTCAAGTCCGGATGAAATCCCGCGCCGACCTCGATCAGCGCGGAGATGCGCCCGTTGATGTCGATGGTTCCCCGGTTCGGACGCATGATCCCCGCGAGCAGCTTAAGCGCCGTGCTCTTGCCGGCCCCGTTCGGGCCGATGATCCCCATCGCCTCGCCCGGTCTCACGGAAAAGTTCAGGTCATCCAAGGCCCAAAACTCGGCGTGTTGAAGTTGATCGACCGGTGATAGTGCCGAACCGAGGTGGAACCAGGCCGCCACCGCGTCGCGCAGCGAGGTATGCCGCTGCCCTCTGCGGAACTTCTTGTACACGCCCTCGACTCGAATCGCCGCGTCCGTCACCGCTTAGATGTTCTCCGCAAATTCAAATTCTCGCCGCCGGAACCACCACCAGCCGACCAGCAGCACCATGATCGACACGGCCGCCGCATTGACAAACGAAAGATCGAATGGGAACCGACCATGGATCAGGCAGTCCCGATAGGCACGGATAATCGGAGTCATCGGGTTAAGCTGGATGATCATCCGCTTCCAGCCGCTTGTCGCCTCCAGTTGATACACCACGCAGGTCACGAACATCCACAGTTGGATGATCGACCGGAAGAGAAAGCCCACGTCGCGATAGAACAGGTTGGCCATCGAGAGCAGCAATCCCAGACCGGCCATGAACATCACCTGAACCACCACCACAATCGGCACGAACAGAACCGTCCAGTTGACGTGGAATTGCCAGCCATTGGGCCAATAATGCAGGCCAGTCGCCAGAACGATCAACACACACGAGGCGATCGCAAAATCGATGAATGCGCTGATGATCGACGAGAGCGGAAACACCTCGCGCGGAAAATAAATCTTCGTTACCAGCGGCCGGTTCGCCACCAGCGAGCCAATCGCCCCGGTCAATCCGTTCGCGAAGAACATCCACGGCACCAGTCCGCTGAACGCGAACAGGGAATAGGGCACCGTCGCACTGCCGGTCAGCTTCTGCCGGTCAACCTGAACCACCTGACCAAAGACAAACGTAAACACGAGCATCATCGCCATCGGCGGCACAACGGCCCAGGCCACCCCCAGCAGCGAATGCTTGTATCGCACACGGATATCCCGCCATGCGAGCATCCACATCAACTCACGATACCCGGCAAGCGCACCCAGACGACCCAAGACGTCTCGGCTGGATTCGACTTGTATATTTCCTGCCGTCGACATTGAAGTTCCGCTTCCCTGCTACACCCCGAATCCATCTAACGATTGCCCGATTGAAACAAGCCACGAAACGAAGGCGACTGAGTAGGGAGACCGAACGCCCGTGCGGCCACTATCACACCCACGCGCCGTCCAATCGCGAATGGCCATCTAGACCACCTCGGTCAAACCCGCCTCGGACGTGATCGGGTCCGCCGATGCAGCCAACCGTCGATACGCTTCGCCGTATGCCAGAATCATGCGATCGAGGGAGAATTTCCGGATCACATGATCTCGCCCGGCCTGACCCAACTCCGAACGCAACGGCACGTTCTCGATCATCCGATGAATCGCTCCACTCAGGGCCGAAACATCACCGACATCCACCAGCACTCCCGTCTCACCATCCCGGATCACATCCAAGTTGCCCCCAACGCCCGTGGCGACGACCGGCAATCCACAGGCCATCGCCTCCAGCAGCGCGTTCGACATCCCCTCCCAAATGGACGGCAGCACGAACAAGTCGGCTGCCTGATACCACGGCAGCACGTCGTTCTGTCGGCCGACGAATCGGATGTCCCAGCCCCCCGGCATCTCATCGGATGTTCTTTGAAGGCAACCGTCAAGATAATCCTCACCCACCAGAACCAGTGTCGCACCACCCGCGATGGGGCCCATCCGGCTGACCGCCTCCAACAGATGATCGTGCCCCTTGATCGGCTTCAGGTTTCCGACCGATAGAACCACCCTCCCATCTTCGGGCAGGCCCAGTTGTCGGCGTACGGTTCTCCGATCCCCGGCGGGAACGAATCGCCGCGTGTCTACACCATTGGTGATTGTCTCCACCGTCTGTTCCGGCAGATTTAATTCGTGATGGATCGCACGCGTCGCCGACGGGCTGACGGCCCATCGCGCGCGGCAGCGATGTATCGCCTCGCGATAGACCTTGCGGCGAACCCCCCGGATCCGCGCGTCGGAAGACTCGAAACCGTGAAAACTGAAAGCAACCGATGTGTCGCCATACGCCTCCGATGCGAGCACCGCATCCACCAACATCGACAGGCCGCGCACGTGCAGAATATCCACGGCGTGCTCGCGCAAAATACCCGCCAGCCGACGCGACCAGGTCCGCTCCCGGCTCGGTCCAACCTGCTTGATCAACACAACGTGATCCCCAAGAGCCGCGCCCATCCGCTCGCTCTGCTCGTCCCAGCCCCGGGCCACGACGAGATGACGAAACTCGTCACGCGGCAGGCCGTTGACCAGCCGTACCAACTGCCCCTCCAAACCCCCGACGCCCAGTTGCCAGACCGGATGACAGATCGTGATCGTCGTGGGGATTGTGTGAATCGGGGGTGCATGAATCGATTGAAGACTGCTTTCGTGAATCAATGGGGCCGGCCGGCCATCGCCTGATTGCCTCATAAAATGTCTCGATTCGAGCATATGCGGTTCCTTTCATCGAGACGGACCACGACGAGGCCGCTCGGAAGGGGGTATGGAAAGCGGGCGCGCGCCCCTGTGTGGGACAATCCCGCCACGCTGCTGCTTTATCGGCCATAACCGAGAGGCCCCTCAACGTTCGACTGCTGCGGGACTGATGAACAGACAGGATCGACCGCGCAGATAATGCCGTCGTCACTGGAATGAAATGTTTATCGGGCGTAGATTCAAGTAGAGTCAGAAACACCCTCAGGAGCACAAATGATTGTCCATGGATCGATCCGGCACCGGCATGGTCGCAAGTGTGCCACTGCTTCAAGCAGTGCAATACCCAAAACCGATTTCCATCCGGTGCAAATCAACCTGACGAGCCACGGACTTCCAGACCGTGCGGCCACGCGACAGCGAACAAGGACACTTTTCGCCCCGAAG
>CAYXGR010000330.1:0-3987 GCA_964464525.1 uncultured Planctomycetaceae bacterium | reverse complement strand
AAATAACAACAACAAAACAACCACCCAAACAACTACAAGAACATCGATGTTCATGAGAGCGGGAGTCGGGGTATTGCATGCTTACCCGTCCCGATGAGGCCGGGACTTGTAAGCATGGCACCCGTCAGCTGATAGTGAATCTTCGTTACGACCTCATGTTCCAATAAGGGCATCGAGCAGGGCCGCAAGGCGGGCGGTTTGGGCGGCCCGGCTGTATTCGCGGAATGCGGGGTCGAGTTCGAGGGCGGCATTCGGGCGGTCGGCCAGATAGGCCCCGATCCGATTGATCTGCTCGCCAATTGCATCGGCGTCATGGACCGGCGCGAAAAAGGCGCGGTCGGGTACGAATTGTTCGAGCAGCTTTCGGTCATTGCTGCCGGGTTCCTCTTCAAGACAGAGCACGGGACGACCGGCCTGGATGTATTCGAATAGCTTGGCATTATGTCCCCATTGCCCAACGTAGGCGCCGGTCAACAACAGCAGGGCGTCGGCGTCGCGCATCTCCCGGCGCGCCGAGGCCCGTTCGATCAGGCCGGTGGTCTGAATGAATCCATCGAGGCCGATTTCGCGGAGGTATTCCTGAGACAGGTTGCCGACGAACTTAAAGGCGACTCCGTTCAGGCAGGGCTGTCCCTTCAACTCGGCGAGAGCCTCCAAGAACAGGTCGGGCCGATTGCGGGCAATCACGGTGCCGACGTGGGCGATGGTGAGCGTCCTGGATTCATTCGGCGTCTTCGGCGGATCCGTGGGGATCAGCTTATCGTCCTCAGCAAAGTCGATCGAATCGACTTGAGCATCATGCTCCGTCTTATCACTGGGCAGCGAGTAGCCGTTGGGGATGACATGAATCCGTTCGCGTGGCGTGTCGTACTCGTCGGCAAGCGTGTCTGCCATGGCCTCGGACACGGTAAGGATGTCGTCGGCTCGCGATATCGCCTTCTTCTCGAGCTCCCGGTGCGCTTCGATCGCCTTTTCACGCGTGGGTTGGTATCCACCGGGTCCGAACCAGCGATCGCGATAGTCGAGCACGAATCGCGCACTTGTATCGGAATGAACCTGCAACGCCAACTCCACGGCACTCGCCGGTGGGAATGATGATAAAATCACGTCAAAGGAATGGGCGTTCGTCAACGCACAGCCAACCGTGTATGCGGCCTTCCGCCACTTGACGAATCGATCGGGAAAAATATATCCACGCAAAAATGATTTCAGACGCCCGGGCTGCTGCCTCGGATCGTAATCGGGAAAGGGCTTACTTCCATCGGAGAGTGGATCTCGCACGGCGTGAACCGTGACTCCCTCAATCTCCGGGGGCGGTGTCTTTCGACCGGTGGTCAGGACGTGAACCTCCCAGCCGTTCTCGGGCAGGTGACGGGCGAAGGCCTTGATCCGTTCGGCGGCCGCACCGATGGCCGGCGGGTACCAGTACGACACCAGGAGAATCCGTCGAGGGGGTTGATTGTTGTCTGCCGACTCGCTCACACGATGCATTGAACCGTTTGTTGCGTGGGCCGTCCATTGGTAAGGTGCATCCGACGAGACGCGACCCATGAGACCATGGCAAGGGTGGAAATGGCCGATCTATCGGGACTGCACATCTTGATGGTACCCTCGTGGTGGCCGTCGCCGGAGCAGCCGATCAACGGTGTCTTTCATGTCGACTACGCGCGGGCCTTCGCAGCGGCAGGGGCGAAGGTGGGCGTGATCGTTCCCGATCTTATCAGCCCGCGCTACCTGGGCCGGGGGACGTCAATACCGTGGATTCCCCGGATCATCGACGAGGAAACAGGCGGTGTCCCCGTGATTCGTATTCGCGGACTGCACACGGCGATACGCCTGCCGGGGGTGCAGATGCGTCGGTTTCGGCGCTGGCTTCGGCGAGCATTGGGAATCTACGTGGAGCGCTACGGTCGCCCCGACGTGCTGCACGCGATGTGCGCGATCCCGGCGGCCTGGGCCTGTACGCACTTGGCCGATCCGCTGGCCGATCGCGTGGTGGTGACGGAGAACACCGGGCCGTTCTCGCTGGTGATGACGCCGAAGAAGGGGGAAGCCTACGTCCGCTCGGCGCTGGCGAAGACGGCGACCGTGGTGGCCGTGAGCGAACCGCTGAAAGAGGAGATGCGGGCTGCGGGTATCGAACGGCCCATCCGTGTGGTGCCGAATCCGGTGGCGGAAGGATTTGAAGGCTGCACACCGTCGGGGGTGAATAAAAATGAAGACGGTCTGCCGATCTATCGCGGGCTGTACGTCGGACGGCTCACTCATCTGAAGGGTATCCTCGAGTTGACCGCAGCAGCGCAGATTCTGGCCCGAGACACGGGACGGGTGATCGAATGGGACATTGCCGGCGATGGCGAGCTGGGACTACCCTTGCAAGCCCAACTCGGCGATGCGGGGCCGAGGTGTCGCATTACGATGCATGGACTCTGCAAAAAGGCGCGGGTGGCGGAATTATTACGAGAGTCACATTTTCTCATTTTGCCGAGCCATGGCGAGAATTGTCCGCTGGCGATCTGTGAAGCCCTTTCGATCGGGAGGCCGGTGGTGACGACGGAGGCGGATGGTTGCCGTACGCTGGTCGGACCGGATGAAGGGGTTTTGGCGTCGATCGGTGATCCGGAAAGCCTGGCGCGTGCCGTGGATGCGTTGTTGTCGGATTACGCGAAGTGGGATTGGCGGTTGATTTCGGATCGGGCGCGGAGCCGATTCTCAAGCGCGGCGGTGGCGGCGGCGTATGGGGAGATCTTTCGCGATGTGGCGGGGGATGAATAGCGAATTACGAATAGCGAATAGCGAAAGTGGGAGACTGGAGAAGGGTTGAATCGTGTGCGGGATTGCCGGATTTTTGCTGGATGAGATCGATCCTCGGGCGGCCGATCGGCTGACCGTGATGACGCAGTGCCTGTATCATCGCGGACCGGACGACGGCGGCGCGGTGGTCTTCGGCATGAATGGCGATCCGGTCGTTCGGCGGACACTGGGAACGCCCGAATCGGCGGTCGACTGGAGCTACGTGCCCGTCAAAATCGGGCTTGGCGCCCGTCGGCTGGCGGTGGTGGATGTGTCCGAGGCCGGGCATCAGCCCATGACCGGCCCGGACGGTCGCGCCTGGTTGGTCTTCAACGGCGAGATTTACAACCACGTCGCCCTGCGGGAAGACCTGCGGGCACGGGGGATGACGATTGTAGGCCAAAGTGACACGGAGGTCTTTCTAGCGGCCTACCGGGCCTGGGGGTGCGACTGCTTCGAACGGCTGGAGGGGATGTGGGCGGCGGCGATCGTGGACTGGGCGGCGGGGAAGATGATCCTCTCCCGCGATCGGCTCGGCATCAAACCGCTGTATCTCTCCCGGTTTGACGGCGGGACGGCCTTCGCGTCCGAGATCAAGTCGCTGCTGACGCTGCCCGGCACGCGTCGCGGGGTGAACGAGGCCCGGTTGCGGGATTTCCTCTGCGACGGGCGAGTTGATCAGACCGACGACACGCTGTTCGAGGGTATCTGGTCCGCCCCGGCGGGGTGTTGGATCGAGCTGGATCTTCGGACAAAGGGAGCGATGCACGCCGGCGGCGCGGTGCGGCGATATTGGCAACCGGACTTCGATTGGTCAGATGAGCCGGACGCGTCGGATTGGATCGTCAAGGAACTGACCCAATCAGTCACCGGACATCTCATGGGCGATGTGCCGATCGGCTCCTGTCTGTCCGGGGGGATCGACAGTTCGTCAATCGTCGCGTTGATCCATCGGATGCGGGCTGACGAAGCAGATGCCGCTACGAACCTGACTCAGCATATCTTCACCGCCGTGCTGCCCGGTCACACGCTGGACGAAACCAACCACGCCAAGCAAGTCGTCGATGCGTGTTCTGGTCTTGAATCGCACCGCATCGAGCCGACGGCGGAGCGTCTGGTCGAGCAGATGGCCTCGCTGATGTGGCATCAGGAACAGCCGTTCGGTTCGCCGTCGATCTACATGCAATGGGAAGT
>CAYXGR010000329.1:0-3990 GCA_964464525.1 uncultured Planctomycetaceae bacterium | reverse complement strand
GTAAAAAAGACGGCGGGCGCCGCGACGTGTTGTCGTGGCGCCCGCTCGGTTGTGTTTGCTATCGCGGCTGGGACCGAGAAGGGATTTCTCAGTCCAGCGGTCGGTGGGCAGTGCCCACCCTACTTCGTCACGACCTCGGGTGGCTGTCCTCGTAGTCCTTCTTGAGCTGGGCGGTCGTCACATGGGTGTAGACCTGCGTGGTGCTGAGCGACTGGTGGCCGAGCAACTCCTGAACGCTTCGCAGGTCGGCCCCATTATTGAGCATGTGGGTCGCGAAGGTGTGCCGCAACGTGTGCGGGCTGATCGACGGGTCGAGACCGGCGGCGGCCAGGTACTTGTCCAGCTTGCGGCGGACGCTGCGGGTGCTGAGGCGTTGGCCGTGCTTGTTGACGAACATGGCCTCCTGGTCTGAGGTGGCATTACGCGGGTCTTTCAGACGCATCTGCAGGTAGCGACCGATCGCGGCGACGGCCGTGGGGCCGATCGGGGTGATCCGCTCCTTGCGGCCCTTGCCCCGGACGCGAAGCTGACCGGATTGGGCGTCGAGATCGTTGGCGTTCAGAGCAACCAGTTCGCTGACGCGGACGCCGGTCGAGTAGAGAGTCTCCAGCATGGCCCGATCGCGGCAGCCGAGCAAAGTCGTGTCGTCGGGGGTGCAGAGCAGCTTCTGAATCTGCTGAATATCGAGGAACTTGGGCAGCCGCTTCTCCTGCTTGGGGGTGCGGATGGTGACGACCGGGTTGGTCTGGATGTATCCGCGGCGAAGGCAGAACTTGTAGAAGCTGCGAAGCGTGGCAAGCTTGCGCGCGGCGGTGGCCTTGGAATACTCCCGTTCGTTCAGGAAGGAGAGAAACGCTCGGATATGTTCGGCAGTGGTAGCGAGCAGCTTCTCTCGAAGGAGATCAGCCTGTTCGGTGCCGGTCTGCGTAGCGACGGCGACGGCGGTGCTGGTGCTGCCGCCGACGACTTGGCTTCGAACCCGGCTCACTCCCGCGCCACGGGATCCGGGCGACGCGGCGGTGATGGCCGCCTCGGCACCGCCGACCAGAAACTGGCTGTACTGGTGCAGGTCGGCTGCGTAGCACTTGCCCGTGTGGGGCGAGAAGTGCCGCTCGTAGCGGAGGTAGTTCAGGAATTCACTGACGAGTGGATGTTCTTGACTCATAATCACGGCACTCTTCTCGGCGATGAGATTAAAACCAACTGCCACCTGGCCAGGCTCGCATCCGCGGCCTCCCCACCCAAGGGATCACAGGTTTCGGCAATGCGGGGTCAGACGCATCGCCTTCATTGCGGACATTCCATCCGCAGGCAATTCCAGTATCGGGCTATTCGTATTGCGAGTTCATTTAATAACTCGTTATCTCCGTTGTTCGTCCAATTCCACCTCGAGCCGGCGGCCCATCTGATAACTGAGGACCGCGGCGTCGAACCAATCGAATTCGGTTGATCCGTCGCTGGCCAGGCCGGCGAAGGCGCCGATCACATCGGCCTCGTTGCCCGATCGATATCGGAACAAGTAGCGATGCTTTCCCTTGACCAATGATAGTTGCCGGACGGCGTCTTTCATTCCGGATTCTCCCCGTTCCCCGCGACTGCATACAGCATCCGCACGGAGCGTTCCTGATTCATCAGACGCGTGATCGCGTCATGCCAGCAGAATCTGAGATAGAGCGTTTGAACCTTCAGGTATTGACGCCACCCGAGGGGGTTGTCGTCATTCATCCTGGGATCGGAATAGCCGCGGACGGCTTTGCGAACATTGCGGTGGGCACCGTTGTAGACGCGCTGCACCTGGCTCGACGGCAACATCGGATCGGCCATGTGCGTCACCGCGAATTGTTCGGCCATCCGCGAGGCGACGACGGGATCGAAGGCAACGTCCGATTCGCCCGCAGGGGTGTACATCTGTAGAACGATTCCAACGGTGGGCGTATAGGCGTCATATTCGGTGATGCCGGCGACGAGGATCGCATCGGCCCCGGCGGCCTCGGCCACCTTGATGGCATGGGCGGGCGAGACGATCTGGGACTGATTCTGAGCGGCCAGGATCGCCATCACGCGATTGACCGGCAGGACGTCCACGCCCTCAACGTAGGACAGTTCGGAGGCGAGCAGATCCGCCGCCTTGACGGGATCGAGGCTGAACTCGCCGCTGAAGTTCAGGATCGGGGCGACCGCGATCGTGGTCGGCCGCTCAAACACGGGCCGGATCGAGACGCTTTCCTGGCTCCGGGTACAGCCGATGACGAGGAGGGTCATTCCCATGCCCGTCGTTTTCAACCAACCCTGGTATGTCCGTTTCCGCGTATTCAAAATCGATGAGGTTCCTGTGGGTGTTATCCCTCGATCTCCATGTTCGTCACCGATGCGGACTGGCGGGTGCCGGCCGTCGTGGCGGAGGGAGGATCGTCAAACTGGATCGGCCGAAACGGCTTGACGCTCCAGATCGTCTCTGAATCCTCCTGCCGCGTGCTGAAATAGATCCGTCCGTTGACCGACCACGTCGGCGAATGATTCTCGCTGTCGCCGTGGGTCAGCCGTTGAATGCCACGTCCGTCGATGTCCACCAGGGCGATGTCGGTCTGCTTGAACGGCATCGGACCCGCCTTTCGGCCTGCGGTCGAGTGATGGGCGGCGATCAATGAAAACGCCAGTTGAGATCCGTCGGGCGACCACGTCGGGGCGATCAGGGCCTCGGTCGGGCTGGAAGCAATCTCCGTGGGGAAGAGTACCTCGTCCTCGAAAACGTCCACGGTCCAGATGCTGAACCGATGGCTGTCCCGGGCACGGGCCCGCTGATAGGCGATCTTGTCGCCCTTGGGAGACCACGCGGGGAAGAGACCGTCGCCGATGAGACGTTTGACGCCGGGATTCTCCAGCTCCACGACCCAGAGGGCGCTGCGGTTTTCCTTCGGGTTGATCCGGCAATAGACGAGTTTGTTGCCGTCCGGGGACCAGCTCGGATGCAGCTCGGGCATGGGGCTGTTGGTGATCTGAATCGGGTTTCGGCCGTTGATGTCGACGATCCAGATGTCCCAGTGGCCGGCTCGGTCGCTGGAGAAGGCGATCCGGGTGCCGGACGGATCGAATTCGGGCTGGGCGTCGTTGGCCGGTCCATCGGTGATCTGGGTGATGGTAGCGCCGGTGATGGACTTGATATACAGATGACTGTTGGTCGCGTGGCGCGTCGATGCGTAGACCAGGGACTTTCCGGTCGGGTCCGTATCAGGATCGAAATCGGCGCCGTCACTGGGAGTCGTGTGCTGCTGCAGGTCGCTGGCCGCCCTGGACTCGAAGGACACATCTTTGAATTCGCTGTCGCGGCCAAACAGGCGAACATCCTCATTGTCTCCGGCGGTATTCGTCGGGGCGTCGGTAACCCGCGCGCCGACGTTGTCAGTCTGCCGGGAACGCGACGCATGGTAATGCCAGTTGAGACTCGTACAAGCGATCCCCGAGAACAACAACCCGAGGAAGACGGGGCTGAGGGATTGAATTCGTTTGGAATGCATCTGTCTCGATTGCTCCGAACTGATAAGCGGACAAAGGTCTCGGCAAAGGGCTCTGTGCCCCCGCATCGGTGCGGGGGCCTGTGGCCCTACTGCCTTTGCTTATCGGTTGTGCACGACTCTCCGATCACTTATCACGCCGGAAAACGATTCAGTGGTTTTGTCCGATAAGCCGACGTGAATCTATCGACGGGTGCGGGGATCGATCTTGAGCCTTGGACCAGGCGTTTACTCGCCCTAACTCGCTGTCGGAAATAACATTGTGAAGCAGCGAGAAATGATCAACATCGGCAGAATCGGCCGATGAAAGCGCAAGGATTGCGGGAACAACCAAACGTCAAAAAGTCAAAAAGTCAAAAAGTCAAAATAAAAACAGATACAACGAAAACATCCATATTCCGGTGGATGCGGCCGGTGCTGGGCTGGGTGCCGGGTGCCATGCTTACACGACCCGGCCTCTAGGGTCGGGTAAGCATGC
>CAYXGR010000328.1:0-3994 GCA_964464525.1 uncultured Planctomycetaceae bacterium | reverse complement strand
TGTCCCATCCAGACGAGTTGCTACCGCGACACATCCAGCGGCGCGTCAGCCCGACGGAAGTCCAGGACTATAGCCGGATCTACGAATACCTAGAGCCGGGCGCATTGTTGTCGTCATCGCCGTCAGCGACAAGTACCACTTGTGGAAACTTTTCCGAGGCTTGGGAAGCCGCCAGTTCGGAGCGTTTCTAACCGGGACCGCCGCCAACAACCGGAAGACATGTGAATCATGACGAATGTGAATCAGTTCGAGAACATGTTCCGTTCGACATCGCGTGAGATCAGTCCCATGATTCAGCGACGATCCGAATTAAATCAGCCCGTTCCAGAAGCTATCACCCTTTCCGCTCGTGCATATGCCAGTCCAACACGAGTCGGCGTTGGCTGGATGATTGAGGCGACTCCATGGCTCGGAGAGACGGGTCATGCTCGCGAAGTTGGCGGATTTTCCTCAGGGCTTCATCACCGGAACTGCCATGTCTCACGAGCCAGCAGCCGATCGCGGTGGCGGTTCGGCCATGGCCACCCCAACAATGAACATAGACCGGGTGGCCATCCTTAACTGCGCTATCGATCGCGTCCAAGATGTCGATCATGAGATCGGGCGTGGGGATGTCATAGTCGGGAACCGCAAATGCCTCGAAACGGATGTCGATTCCTCGGGCATTTGCCAAATCCATGAGTTGAGACCGATAGGGCACGAACGGCATTCCACGGACGCCGGTTTCGTCAGGCTCCTGCAGATTGATGATGCAGTGGATGCCTGCATCAAGCAGTGCACTGAGCTTCCGATCCGCCTCGTCGGGATCCTGACTGCCGGGATAACACCCAGCCAGCACCATAGGCGGCTGAACCCACCATGACTTCGGAAACGGGTGTTTCATGAATACGCCAATTCGAAAAGACGGTCTCTATTCCGTCAGCCCAAGCCTGTCGAGAATGAACGCATAATCGAAGGCGACTTCTTTCAGTTTGTCATAACGTCCTGATTTGCCGCCATGTCCGGCCCCCATGATGGTCTTGAGGAGCAGGATATTCTCGTCCGTCTTGAGTGATCGCAGCTTCGCCGTCCACTTCGCGGGTTCCCAGTATTGTACGCGAGGGTCGTTCAGGCCCGCGGTGATCAGGATGTTCGGATAGTCCTTGGCCTCCACATTGTCGTAGGGCGAGTAGCTTTTCATATATTCGTAGAAATCCTGGTTATTCGGGTTTCCCCATTCCTCGTATTCGATCACCGTGAGCGGGATCGTCGGATCCAGCATGGTGTTGAGCACGTCCACGAATGGAACCTTGGCCACGACCGTGTTGAACAGGTCGGGTCGCATGTTGGTGACCGCCCCCATCAGCAGGCCTCCCGCACTGCCCCCCATGATGGCCAGCCGATTCGGTGATGTGTACTTCTCGGCGATCAGGAACTCGGCACAGGCGATGAAATCCGTGAACGTGTTCTTCTTGTTCAGGAACTTGCCATCCTCGTACCAGGGTCGGCCCAGATCACCCCCGCCGCGGATGTGGGCGATCGCATACGTGACGCCTCGATCCAACAGGCTGACGCGATTGGACGAGAAATAGGGGTCCATGCTGGCGCCGTAGGAGCCGTAACCGTAGAGCAAAAGGGGTTGGTGGCCATCCCGCTTCAAACCTTTCCTGTATACGAGGGAGATGGGCACGGACGTGCCGTCCGAAGCCATGGCCTGACGTCGCTCGGAACGGTACTGCGTGGGATCGTAGCCGCCCAGAACCTCGTCCTGCTTCATGAGGACCCGGGTGCGGGCATCCATGTTGTAATCGAAGATGGATCGCGGCGTGACGAGGGATGTGTACTGGAATCGAAGGAGATTCGTGTCAAACTCCCGGTTGACGCCGCGCCGCACAGTATAGACTGGCTCGGGGAACTCAATAGTGTGCTCCTGGCCATTGGCCATGTCTCTGATCTGGAGTTGCCGCAGACCCCGCTCGCGCTCGGAGACGACTATGTAATTCTTGAATGCAAGGGCGGAATCGATCTTCACCTCCGGCCGGTGAGGGATGACTTTCATCCAATTGACCTTCGCCGGATTGGAGATGGGTGTTCGCATCAGCTTGAAATTGACTGCCTCATCGTTTGTCACGATGTAGAAGAAGTCACCGTGATGTTCGACGCTGTATTCCATGCCGTGCTGACGAGGGTGGAGAATCTGGAACATTCCACCGGGTCGGTTCGCATCAAGGTAACGCACTTCTGATGTGATCTTGCTGTTACTCTCGATGAAGATGTATTGGCGGCTGTGAGACCTCGACAGGCTCACATGATAGGCCTCGTCTGCCTCGTGATAGATGAGTTCATCTTGTTTGGCATCGGTCCCCAACACGTGTCGGTACACCCTGTACGGACGCTTGGCTGAATCGAGGGTCGTGTAATAGATAGTCAGGTTGTCATTGGCCCATGCGAACCCGTAATATGTGTTCGGAATCTCGTCGGGCAGCATGGCCCCCGCCTGCAGATCCTTGATCCGAAGGGTATAGGTCTCCGATCCGTTCGTGTCTGTCGAGTAGGCAAAGTAGCGATGATTCGGGCTGTTCTGCCTGACCGCGAGCCGGAAATAGGCATGCCCCTTCGCCAATTTGTTCTGGTCGAGGAGGACCTCTTCCTCGCCGTCTGGTCCGCCCTTTTTGCGACATTCTATGGAATACTGTTTGCCCTCGAGGGTTCGGCTGTAGTACCAGTACGCGCCATCCTTGGCGGGCACGGTCAGGTCCGTCTCCTTGATTCGGTCCTTCATCTCTTCGTACAGCCGCTCCTGGAGCGGCTGGGTGTGCTTCATGACTGCCGCGGTATGGGTGTTCTCGGCTTCGAGATAGTTGATGACTTCGGGGTTATCCCGTTCCCGGAGCCAGTAATAATTGTCGATCCGCGTATCGCCGAGCGTTGTGCTTGCGTGCGGCACGATACGGGCGATCGGCGGGTGGATGGGTGCCGGGGCTGTACAACCACAGACCAACAGACCGGTTAGCAGCAAGATCGATAGACTTGATACTTGGCCTTCGAATACGATTATTGATTTCATGTCAGTTCTCCCGAACAAGATGATATCTCCCCAAGTGGGAATCGACGGCACGACTATAGCCTCACTTGTTGGGACCGACAATGCTGGCTCGTTTTTGGAGTGTGCTCGGCCCGATCCAAACCTTTGTGAACAATCAGGCCCACAGATGGACACAAGACCCCATTCGAGCATACTACCCAAGTGACACAAACGGATTTTCCCGGTACAGTTCCGGGCTCATGTTTACTCTTTTTTTGAAAGGATACTGGTATGTCGAAAACGGCGATTAACGATCTACAGTCACTCATCAGCAAGCTCCAGAATGAGCGGCAGACTCACGTCGATGCGATTGTGGAGATCGACAAGGCGTTCACCTCTCTCGGCATCAAGCCGACGAAGATGCGGGGACGACGTTCGGTCGTGAAGAAGGCAACAGCAAGGACACGGATCGGCAAGAAGCGAACCACCAGGAAGGCACCGAGATCGTACAAGATGACTTCGACTGAATTGTTGAGGGAGGTGATCAAGAAGGCCGGCTCGAAAGGTATCACGGGTTCTCAGATCAACAAAGCCTGGAAATCCGCGGGCAGGCCCGGCGATGCGTACAACGTACTCGGCGAACTGGCCAGGACCAAGAAGATCAAGCGACGACCCATCAAGGGCATGAAACGCGGAAGTCTGTATTGCATGGCGTAGGCGAATAGTAGCGCGCTGCCCTCATCGCCCAGTATCGGGATCAAGCAGGATTCAAGCCCGCTGTCCATAAGGCAAAGGGCAGGGCCGTATTCTGGATTTAGCAGGCGGTCAAGATCTGGCGGATGCGAAATCGAAAAGTCCGCGTGCTACTTCGGAGAGCATGCCGGGTTGCTCCACGTTTTCTCGCCAATCCGCGGGGATCGCCTCCACGCCGTTGAATGCTCCGCTGATCGCACCGGCGATGCAGCCGACCGAATCCGCATCACCGTCCAT
>CAYXGR010000327.1:0-4034 GCA_964464525.1 uncultured Planctomycetaceae bacterium | reverse complement strand
TGGCTCGTCACAGTGGTTCGCACCGGTTGGAAACCGGTGCCACAGTTCCGCCTGTGGTGTCATGGACCCGTGCACGGTGGGTCCATGACAAAATCGGCGGGTCTTCATGACCCAAGCCCGGCTGAAGCCGGCTGATGATGTTCTGGAATCCCTTGAACCACCGACCGAAATCGGTGGCAAACGCCGGTCGGCTGAAGGCGACCCTACTATTTGGTTGTATGCCACAGTTAAGTGTCCCCCCCCCCAAAAAAAATACCTGATTCACGGCTGATCCCGGCGCACACTGGGATCTGAAGATCTGCCTTTACTATCATGGATCCGCGTGTGGACATGTGGTTGAGAGGGTCGATTTCGCACTGACGGGACGCCGATGCTCCCCAAAGTGAACCACTACCATATTTCTAATATGGAACAGGGAGCAAGCCTGCAGGACATCATGACGGGAAGAAGGGGTATCAATCCGAAATCTGTTATCCCAACAAACGATCCGACGGCCTCCAGTCATGTTATTATTTATTTGTCTAAATATTGCGTTCATAGTATACGGCGGCGGGAAAGGCAGGATTTGCCTGGCCGATCGGACGCCAATCCTTTTCGTCCCACTCCGGGAAATAGGTGTCGCCGGTGATGTTTTCGCCTTCGACGTGGGTGATAATCATTTCGTCGGCAATGGGCAGTGCCAATTCATAGATCTGCGCACCTCCGATGATGAATGCGTTTTCTTCGCAGCGTCGCCGACAGAGATCGAGGGCCGAGTCCAGGGAATGAGTCAGGCTTAGATCGGTGCGTGAATCCTGGGATAGTGATGGAACGATTGACATTGGATAATTGGGATTTCGCGAGATGACGATATTCCGGCGACCGGCCAATGGCTTACCGATGGACTCGAAGGTCTTCCTTCCCATGATGACCGCATGACCGATGGTCGCCCGCCTGAAAAACTTCAGATCGTCGGGCAGATACCAGGGCAGGCGTCCACCCCGCCCGATCACACGATCCTGAGTCATGGCAACGATGATGATTGTTTTCATTGTTAAGTTTCGGGTGAATTGATGGATTTCAAATAATGTATACTTTCTGTGGAACCGGTATCCAATCGGTGCGTATCGCGGGGTGCCACCGGCAAGCTCGGCTTGCCGGTGCCTTCGTCAAAATCAATGTGTAAGCAGGATTTCCCCGTTCCAGGGACTCGTTGGGATCATCCCGGATAATCTAATCTCCCGAATTCTTCACTCATCACTCGAAACTCAAGACTCTTGAATTCAAACCGCGACTTTGAATCGGATCGGATCGTGGCATTGATAGCCGATCAACTCGAAGTCTTCAAATCTCAAATCATCAAATGGTTTTTGAGCGATCTTCAATCTCGGCAGCGGCAATGGTTCGCGCTCGATCTGACGTTGGAGGCCCTCAACATGATCGTAGTCTTCGGTCTCGGAGCCCCCTGTCGCTCGATAGATATGGGCGTCGACAATCGTGTGGGCGAAGCGGCCGAGGCCGAGGCCACACTCCTGCGCGATTATCTGCGTCAGCACGGCGTAGGCCGCTAGATTGAAGGGGATACCCAGGGCCGTGTCGCCGGAACGCTGGGTCAGGTGACAATTGAGTCTTCCCTCCGATACGTGGAAGGCATAGGTGTAATGGCAGGGCGGCAGCCGGCTGGCCTCGGCGTTGCCGGGCTCCCAGGCGGTCACGACGAGGCGGCGGCTGTACGGTTCCCGCTTGATCGTGTCGATGACATAGCGAATCTGGTCTATTTCCCGCACCTGCCAGCAGCCCTCCTCGTCTTTCGTTGCGCTGGGGAAGTGCCGCCAGTAGTGACCGTAGGCGGTGTCGAGGTTTCCGTCTTCATCGGCCCAGGCATCCCAAATCTTCGTGTGCTGCCGCAGGTTCCGGATGTGGTTGTCGCCGGAGAGGTACCACAGTAATTCCCGCAGAATGGCTGGAAAGTTCATCTTTTTGGTCGTGAGCAGGGGAAAGCCCGCAGCGAGATCGACCGAATAGTTTGCGGCGAAAAGGCTGACGGTCTCGACACCGGTCCGGGAGGGTTTGACAACGCCAAGCTCAAGAATCTTACGGACCAAATCGAGATAGACATGCATGCCGCCGCTCCGTCGGGGGTTTCCGATCACCGGATGGGCAGTTTAGCCGGTTTTTCGGGAGGATCAATGCGATTTCGGATGTGTGAGATTCGAGATTCCTGATTTCGGCTCCCGGATTGACAGCCTGCTCACCTGTTTTGTAGAATCTTCTCACGTTCTCACGCAATCCCTTATGACAGGCACGCCGCGGGTCGCGGTGCGCACAGATTCTATCACCCGGCGGATCGGACCTATGGAAGCCCCTTCAATCTGGCAATACCTACTCTTGATCTCCTATCTCCTGGTCTGCGCCCTCTTGGCAATCTATGGCGCCCATCGATACTCGCTGGTCTACCTTTACTACAAGTATCGCCGCAACGGCCCGAAGAAGAAGTCGTGTTTTCTCCAAAAGCCGAGAGTAACAATCCAATTGCCGATGTACAACGAGCAGTTCGTGGCTCGGCGGATCATTGAATATGCCTGTCGAATGGAGTATCCCCGTGATCGCCTCGAGATCCAGGTTCTGGACGACTCGACGGACGAGACGATCGAGATCGTCCGCGAGACCTGCAAAGAAATGCAGGCCCAAGGTCATCCGGTCGTGTTGCTCCAACGGGACAATCGAGAAGGCTACAAAGCCGGCGCGCTGGAGGCGGGTCTGAAGGTGGCTCAGGGGGAATTCATCTTCATTTTTGATGCGGATTTCGTGCCGCCGACCGATATCCTGGAACAGTTGATCGATTATTTCACCGATCCGAAGGTGGGAATGGTGCAGGCTCGCTGGGAGCACATCAATCGCGAGCAATCGCTATTGACCAAGACGCAGGCGATCCTGCTGGACGGCCACTTTGTCATCGAACACACAGCCCGAAACCGCTCGGGCCGATTCATGAGCTTTAACGGGACGGCCGGTGCATGGCGAAGGCAGTGCATCACCGATGCCGGCGGCTGGCAGCATGACACGCTGACGGAAGATCTGGATCTTTCGTACCGGGCGCAGATGAAAGGGTGGACGTTCGTCTATCTTCCGAAGGTGACCAGCCCGGCGGAGCTGCCGCCGGAGATGAACGCCTTCAAGAGCCAACAGCATCGCTGGGCGAAGGGCGGGGCGCAGACATGCCGCAAGTTGTTACCCCGTATTTTGAAATCACACCTGCCGTGGCGGATCAAGGTCGAGGCCTTTTTTCATCTGACGAGTTGCGTGAGCTACTTTTTGATCCTGATTCTGACGTTTCTGCTGCTGCCCGCGCTCTATTTCAAGACGCATCTCTTTATCGAAAGCCCGGTCATGCGGATCATCATAGACGGATCGATGGTCTTGCTCGCCACCTTTTCGGCCAGCACGTTTTACGTTGCGTCTCAGCGCGAGATTTTCCGAACATGGGGGGAAAGCATCAAGTATCTGCCGTTTTTGATGGGCGTCGGTGTGGGGATATCGCTGAACAATGCTCGCGCCGCCTTTGAAGGGTTCTTCGGCGGGCCTTCCGAGTTCGTCTGTACTCCGAAGTTCGGTCTCGCCGACCCTTCCGACAAACGCTGGTTGAAGCGGGCGGGGAAGAACCGCCGGATCGCCAAGCGGTACCAGTCGTATCTCGAATTGTTCATGGCCTTCTATATGGCCGGCTGCGTTGCTTACACCCTGTATATGAAGATGTGGCTCGGGCTGTTCTTCATGTGCCTGTTCATGACCGGCTATTTTTACGTTGCGGTGCTATCGATCGTGGGACAATATCAGGCAACCCACGCCCACGCGTCGGAGGCGACCTCCCTGGACACAGCTCGCGTGGAATCGATCTCGTAGGCGCGACTCGTGCACTCGTTGTTGGGTGGCATGGCCAAGCACAGCGCGCCCATGGTGTCCGAGCCCCGAGCGCGTCAGCGTGGGTTCTTGCTGGAGTAGTCCGTTGATCATCGGCCCCGCTCGCTTGCGCTCGGGGCTCGGATTGGATGCAC
>CAYXGR010000326.1:1645-4043 GCA_964464525.1 uncultured Planctomycetaceae bacterium | reverse complement strand
AAAAAACTGTCCGGCTTAAGCCGGCATGGAATCCGCCGATTCTGTCATGGACCCCTGCGCTTGGGGCTCTGACGGGGGGACTGTACGGTGGTGCCGCCGCGACTTATGATGGCGATTTGGAAATGTGGTGGCAATTTGAAAATATCAGTGTGCCTCCTGGCACCTGTGATGCTGGCACGAAATCTGCGGCACGCACCGGTTGAAAGCCGATGCCGCAGGTGTTTTAGGATGTACTCCAAGGATGGTTTACCCCGTCGCAGACTGAGGGTTCCGCGGTAATCGTCATGCTTCGTATCAAGGTGATTGACAAAGGTGCCCCCGCGAAAAAGCTGGATATATCCAGCGCCTACCTGCTCGGCAACGATCGGGTTCCCCTGAGGGCCGCTCTGAAGTTCGTCAAGGGTGAGATCGTCTCCGACGCCCGATCGCGCGGGGCGGCTGCGTTGTCGATTATGTGGCCGGTCGAGGGATTCGGCCGGATGATGCTGGAGACTCCCCGGCTCCAGGAACGCAATGAGCCGTACAACCTGTCGGTGGAGCTGGCCCGGGGTCGGATGATGCGGATCAGCCAGAAGCGGGAAGAATGGGGCCTCTACGACTTTCCCGACGGTGAGCCGGTCTATCAGGAAATTAAACGCGCGCGTGATCTGCTCATTGAGGCCATGACCGCACCGGACGAGATCGTCGCGGCACGGCAGGGTGAGGCGGCCATCGCGGCCGGGGTATCGGCGGGCGAAGCGGTGAGCGCGTTTCATGCCGATGTTTTCCTGCGGCGTCGGCGCGCGGCGGGGCAATTCATCAAACACCCTTTCGGGTGCCACGTCGACCCCACACAGAATTCGAAAGACTATCTGTCGCGTCTGACGGAGGCCTTTGATTTTGCGATCCTGCCTTTCTGCTGGTCATCGATGGAACCCAAGGAGGGCCACCCTAAGCCCTCTAATATAGACCCCTGGCTCCGACTGCTTCATCAGCACAAAATGCCTGCATGGGGAACCCCATTGCTGTCCATGGATCCGGCCCATCTGCCGGACTGGCTACATCGCTGGGCGCGGGACTACGATCGATTTCGCGATTGCGTCTCACGGCATATCCAACATGTGTTGAAGACCTATGGACCCCATGTTCAGGCCTGGGAGGTGATCAGCGGCATCCATGCCCAGAACGCCCTGGGGTTCACCTTCGAACAGATCATGGACCTGACGCGCGTCTCGTCGCTCCTGGTGAAGCAGATGGCGCCGAAGGCCGCAGCGATCATTGGTATCACCTTTCCGTGGGGCGAATATTACGCCAGCGACCCGCGCACCATTCCGCCGATCCTGTATGCCGAAATGGCCGTCCAGAGCGGCATCAACTTTGACGCCTTCGGGCTGGAGATTCGCTTCGGAACCCACGAAGGGGGTGGTTTCGTCCGAGACATGATGCAGATTTCCAGCCTGCTCGATCGGTTTGGATCGCTCGGCAAGCCGTTGCACATCTCGGCGGCGGGGGTGCCCTCTGCCGGCGGTGTCACGGCGGGTGGATTGTGGCATGGTGAATGGTCCGATCAGGTTCAGGCCGACTGGATCAGAGACTTCTGCCGAACCGCCCTATCCAAGCCCTTCGTCGAGACCGTGAGCTGCCACAGGCTCGCGGACGGGGCCGATCTAGACGGTCTGCTCAACATGGACGGCTCACCCAAGCCCGCCTATCAAGCTCTGCTGGACTTCAAGGGCGAGATAATCGGCGCCTGACGCATCCGACTGCCCACCCGTCAAATCGTAAGATAAAGTGGGATTCACAGTGATTGGGTGTCGTCGTGAAGGGTCCTGATATCATCATTCGCGATTGCGAGGCACGTTGGGTTCTATAAGCCACACGGACTGAAGTCCGTGGCTCATCCTTGTTGGTGAATCGCGCATACTGATTTGGATCACTCACACCTCATGGAGGCGTGCAGATGTTGGAGAGCCTGGAGCTTTTTTCGACGCACAATCTCTTGTTGCTGTTGGCCTTTGTGCTGGTCGCCTGGATGATTTGGCCCGTTGTGTGCGGTATTATCGGCGCCATGAAGGGCCGGGCCTGGCAGGGGGTGATGCACGGATTGATCTGGGGGCCGATCGGGCTGTTCGTGGTACTCTTTTCGTCTAAAAAGCACATCTGTCCGACTTGCGGTCAACGGACGCTGACTGTCTCCACGCGGCCGATCCCGCGGGCGATCGTGCAGCCGATTCCCCAAGCGATTGTGTTGCCGGTTCCCGTCGGCGAATCAGGGGAGGGGTGAGGAAAAGTCAAAAAGTCAAAATAAAAAAACAGCACATAACAACAATTTTTTTGGGGGCTTGCTACTGGTTGGGGATTCTCACTCTTCACCGGGAAAACATACAAAACAGAAAAAGGTGGGCGGTGCCCACCCTAC
>CAYXGR010000326.1:0-1545 GCA_964464525.1 uncultured Planctomycetaceae bacterium | reverse complement strand
CTGATCAGGATGCACATTTCTGTTTGGGTTTTTCCGTGTGCGGCCGCCTGTAACCATTCTCGTTCGACAGACAGGACTGTTGTTTGCCGGACTTCTTCGCCTCGAGCAGGGCCTCGTCCGCGAATTGGAGCAACTGACGAAGATTGCGGGGATCGTTGTTGACGATGCCGGCGATGCCCGCCGACAGCGTCGGAATCGGTTTTATCGTGAACATCATCTTCACCCGTTGTGCGTAGAGTGCGATGATCCGATTAGCGGTTGCGATGGCGTCCTGCGCCGGGACTCCGGGTAGAATCACCACGAATTCATCCCCGCCGTATCGCGCCGCGAAATCGTCGGAGCGAAGGCATTGCGAGAGCAGATCGCCGACGAATTGGAGAATCTCATCGCCGGCCGCGTGGCCGAGCGTATCGTTGAGGTTTTTGAAATGATCCAGGTCGAGCATGAGAATGGAGAGATCTCGTCGGTTGTCGCGCTGAGCCTGGAAGATTTCGGGAAGTTTCGATTGCAGAAATCGCCGGTTGTGGATGCCGGTCAGTGGATCGGTCCAGGCCTGTCGCTGGACATGTTTGAGATCGCGGATGATCTTCTTCGTTTCCTCCGCGATTCTCGAGTTGATTCGCCGTTCGCTCTGATGGGCACGCTGTTGCCACGATGACCGATCCAACTGTAGTGCCGACAGTCCTTCGGCGAGCAGCCTGAGTTCGTAGTGTCTGTGGGCGTGGCGCTGCTTTGAATCGTCGGCATCATCGGGCCGGAGGGTGTTGACCAGGTCACAGATGGGATAAACCAGTTCGCGTCGTAGCCACCAGGAACCGACACAGAGCGCGGTCAGCGAGACGAGCCCGACCGGCAGGTGGTACGACCAGAAATGGGAAGTCGCGGCATCCGCCGGGAGGTCCATCTGCAGGAGAATGCCCATCATGGCCGGACCGTCGGATTCGGCGGCGGCGGAAAGCGGGCGATAGATCAGGTGGGCCGTTCCCGATTCGACGTTCATGACAGCCGGGAGATGGATGTAATTCACGGAAAGTACCGGTGGTGCGGGCAGCGTTGCCTCACGCAACAGTCGGCCCAATTCCGGTGTGATCGCGTCAGCGGCGAGGGGTTGATTCGTGCGGCTCCAGAGCGCGACCGCGAGGACACAGGGAAATTCGAGCAGGCGCTGACAGTCGCGTCGGAGGTTTGCGCCGTATTGAGGCCTGGTATCAGAGAATTGTTGCGCGACGGCCTCCGTGAAGACAATCGCCTTATCCTGACGGGCTTGATACGAATCGTGCTGGCGTAGGAATTCGTGGAGAATGAGGGCCGTGCAAACCACGACGAGCAGCGTGCCCAGCAATGAGAGCCGTAGCGACGCCTTGATTGAAACCGGTCGTCCTGCCATACAGGGCGCCTCCTCATGCGGGCCGCGTGGATGCACCAATTCCGCGCTGAGTGAACTGTACGATATGGATTCGGATGATTCCAAAGACTGGAGTAGGTTTTCGGACGTTCGAAAGAAGCCATGGGTGCATGGGTGCCCCATCCTTTCTTAAAAGAAAG
>CAYXGR010000325.1:0-4064 GCA_964464525.1 uncultured Planctomycetaceae bacterium | reverse complement strand
CGATCGGCGAGGGCGGATTTCTCGGTCAGCAGCCTGTCGATCCGGTCCTCTATCGTGCCGATGCAGACGAACTTGTGGACCTGCACCCGGCGGGTCTGTCCGATGCGATGGGCGCGATCGGTGGCCTGCAACTCGACTGCCGGATTCCACCAGCGATCGAAGTGAAAGACGTGGTTGGCCCGGTTCAGGTTGAGACCGAACCCACCGGCCTTCAGTGAGAGCAGAAACATGGGCATGCCCTTATGGGGATCCTGAAACGACATGACCATGTCGTCGCGTTTCTTCGCGGTGGTTCCACCATGGAGGAAGGGGACGTTGACGCCGAGGCGCTCGGAGATCAATCGCTGTAAGAGTTCGCCCATGACCTTGTATTGGGTAAAGATCAGGGCGGCGTCCTTCTCCTCGATGACCTCATCCAACATCTCCACGATCCGTTCGCATTTGCCGCTTCTGCCGTCGAGGCCACTGCCGTCGCCGAGGAAGTGAGCGGGATGATTACAGACCTGTTTGAGCTTCGTGAGCGTGGCAAGGATCAGGCCGTGACGGCGGATGCCGGCGGAGGAGTCAACCTCGTCGAGCAGGCGGCGGACGACCTGCTCATAGAGCGCCGCCTGTTCGGACGTCAGGTTGCAGAAAATCTTCATCTCCATCTTCTCGGGCAGATCGCACTCGACGTTCGGATCACTCTTCAGCCGCCTGAGCATGAACGGTTTGATCATGCGGCGAAGCTGATCGGCCCGCTGCCGGTCGCCCATCTTTTCGATGGGAACCGCGAACTGGGCACGAAAGGAGGAGGCCGAACCCAGCAGACCGGGGTTCAACATCTCCATGATGGACCAAAGCTCCGAGAGGTGGTTTTCCAAAGGCGTCCCGGTCAGCGCAATGCGATGGGTCGCCTCGATGGAGCGGATGGCAATGGTTTGGTTGGCGCTGGGGTTTTTGATCTTCTGGGCTTCGTCGAGGGTGATCCGATGCCAGCGGACGCGGTGAAACTGATCCAGATCGCGATGCGCCAGGCCGTAGGTGGTGACGACGAGATCGTGCCGGCCGACCGCGTTGACAAAATCCTGATCAAAACGACGATCCGGGCCGTGGTGGACGAGCACGCGTAGCGACTTTGCAAATCGGCGAACCTCGCGATACCAGTTGCCCACGACGGACATGGGCACGAAGAGCAGCGTCGGCCCGATGGTTCGCCCCTCCCGGCGTTCGTGCAGGAGCAGGGCGATGAGCTGGATCGTCTTGCCAAGCCCCATATCATCGGCCAGGCAGGCCCCGATGCCCAGACGATCAAGGAAAGCGAGCCACTGAAGACCGCGACATTGATAAGGCCGCATGGAGCCTTTGAAACCCTTCGGCTGCTCGATTGTTTCAAGCCCCACGTCGGGGGCCTCGTCCAGGAGCCGGCTGATCCAGGATGTTCCGCTCAGGCCGAGAATCGGAAGACCAGTATCTAATTCCTCGGCGCCGGAGGAGATGCGGATAGCACTGGCCAGCGTAAGCCGTCCGCCCGGTTGCGTGCGGACGAACTTCAGGGCGTCGCGTGCGGCGGCGAGATCGACATCCACCCACTGCCCGCGAATCCGAATGAGAGGCGACCCCCGTTCCATGAGTGCCTCGAACTCATCCATCGAAAGCTGTTTATCTCCCAATGCGATCCGCCAATCGAAGTCCAGCATGTTACTCAGGCCCAGCGCGCCGAGCGAAACCTCGGTGTCGGTGCCGTCGCCGCCGTGTGGCCGCACGAAGAGTTCCAGACCGAGGCGATGATCATACCTTGTTGCCCAATCGGGAAGGTGGACGGAGAAGCCCTGGGCTTGAAGAAGCGGGGTTGATTCTCGGATGAATGCGTGTGCCTCGTTGATATTCAACTTCACACCGATCGGCGACGACGATTCAAAGACTCGTTTCAAAGCGGGAAAAACGTTGGCCGCACGATTGAGTTCGCCACGAAGGTGTTCACTGCGATTAATCAGATGTTGGCCAATGATGGACGGTCCCTCGGCCATGTCGTGCCAGACCGAGGCGATGTCCAGAAGAGAACCATCGTCCGGTGAATGGAGATCAAGGCGGACCTTCCAGTTCAATTCGCCTGCCCCGATGTCGTCCGGCGCGTCTGCTTCCGGTTCGATCAACGTAAACGACAACTTGGTCGGCTTGTCGACGCCCTCCTGTTCCAACTGGCCGATCCACGATCGTACCTGCCCGGCAATCAGGGTGCCGTCCGTCTCCCCCCATGGGACGTCGCGCGGTCCACCCAGCAGGCTCGATAGCCAGCCCAGATCCCAGCGGTCTTCCCGGGCCGCGCGCTCATGGATCTGAGCGAAGAATTCGTCATTGGCCAGACTGCGGCGTATCACCGCCTGGGTGGTTTCGGCGATAAAGCTGTCCACCAGTCGAGCCGGTCGCCGTCCGTCTTCACGACCGGTTACAACCGCGCGACAGACGGGGGGCATCGCCGCGACGAATTGTTCGAGCCAGGCGAATTCGCGCCGGTCCGCGACGAAAACCTGCCAGACGCCGTTGAAGGTCTCGGTATCCTTCTCGTCGAGAATCGGGACGAACTGTCTGCGCTCGAGCAGCGACAGGGCGAATCGAACCAGAACACGCCAATAGCGAAGAGACTCGCTGCAATAGCCGAGCGCGCCCTCGGAGAGACCGGTCAGGAAATCCACGGTATCCGCGGGTGTGAAGGCCAACGCGGGAACGATCCAGGCCTGAAGGCGGACCTCACTCTCCGGTCGAGGATTGGGATTGGGTTCGAGCGGCTTGGACGGGAGCGGTTTGTCATCCTGAGTCGGCAGCCAGAGCGATAGCTCCGTCTCGCCAGCGATGGAGGCCAGTAGCCCGTCGGGCGATAATTCACCCGCAGCCGCATGCAGCGCTTCGCCCGTCAGGGTATGCGGGTGGAGTCCCGGCGCGGGTCGGCATTCGGGCAAAAGATCCGAACCCAGGATCCCATCGGGTGAATCGTCGGCGTACCCTTCTCCCCAAAGGTAGAACGTCTTGGATGTCCAGATTCCGTGCAGTATCGGCATATGGAAGTCGTACTGGGTTCAGCGTGTTCGGTCATACTCCGTCCAATAGACGGAAGGGTGGCAAGGCCAGACGCAGCGTAGCCATGTCGATCCCTGTATTGTAACTTCGATTCGAGCATGCTACCGCCCGTCACGTTTCGTGATTATCCCCAAGGTCGATCTTAAGGTAAACGGAGAAGTATTTCACGCCCATGTAGAAAGGGATCGTATCGACCGCAGCGGCGACAATCTTGAACCCATAGCCGGCGCCGATGTAGGTCAGCAATTGGGGCCAGAGCGGGGCGTCGTCCTGGATCGGCAGTGCGTGGGCATAGAAGTGCGTGATCAGGATGACGGAAGTGGTATCCAAAAGCTGGCTGACCATCGTCGAGCCATTATTCCGAAGCCAGAGGTGCCGGCCGTGGGTCAGGCGCTTCCAGAAATGGAAGAGATAGACGTCGCAGAATTGCGCGGCCAAATAGGCGACCATCGAAGCCGTCACGGCGCCGAAGGCGAGCCGCTTTACCTCGAAGAACACGCGGCCGTGGCTGCCGATGGCGGGCAGACCGGTCGCCGGATCGATCGGCAAATGGGGCGGGAGCGCGCCGCCCAGCCAGAGGATGAAGACCACCCAGAGATTGAGCAGCAAGCCGACAGTCACGACGAACGAGGCCCGACGGCGGCCGTAGAACTCGCTGATGAAATCGGTGCAGAGAAAGGTGATCGGATAGGGCAACACGCCGACGGCGATTTTGAAGGGGATGCGGACGCCGCCGATTGTGAACGAGAGATCGATGAATCGGGTGATGCCCAGGATGTTGAGCATCGCCAGTGTGCCGAGAAAGAGACCGGCGAAGACGAGAAAGACGCGCTCGCGGCGCTCGTGCAACATGTGCTGTTCGTCTGTGTGTTGAGACACCAAGGCCATTTGGGCAGGGTAGTCATTGGAGAAATGAGCGTCAACGAATGTACGCCCGGGGATTCCCCGGTAATTCTCACCGATTGATCAGAGCCGCGACCGTAAGGGAGCGGTGGGTATGGACTCAC
>CAYXGR010000324.1:0-4066 GCA_964464525.1 uncultured Planctomycetaceae bacterium | reverse complement strand
CTAGTCTCCATTCTCGTCAGCCCTTGACGGTGATCTTTTCGTAATGGTCCACGGTGAACAGCTTGTTGTCGAGGTATAGCTTCCGGGTGTGGGGGAGGCGGATGCGGCCGATGCGGCGGTGGTCTTCGTATTCGTAGCGTGCCCGGCGGCCGGTGACGGGGTCGCGGAACTCGATGCGAAGGAGTCGGCCGTCTTGATCGTCGAAGGCCAGGCGATACTCGGGCTCGCCCTTGGCATGGTGCTCGATCACGACGGCGATCCGTCCACCCACTTCGTCGGCGGCAATGACTTTGTAATCCTTTGCCGAAGCCTTGCCGGCTGCGTCGAGGAGCGACCAGCGGATGGCGCGTTCCTGCTCGGCCGGGTTGACGGCTCGGCGCTTTGACAGCGCCGCCGCGCGGGTCTCGGTCCAATTGATCGGCGTCGCCTTGGCGAAGGGCTGATCGCCCATTGTGCGGCGGCCCTTAAACCTGATCTCCTGTAGCTCGGCTGCTGCGGCTCGGCCGCCGATCGCCTTGTGGTAGAGGCGGAAGGCACGGCGGACCGCTTGGCGATTGGCAGCCGTCGTGACGGGGTGCGGTGCCGTGGGATCGGCCGATCCGAATACCGACCCGCCACCGGGGGCCTTGGGAAACGGGAGATCTTCGAGACGGATGTGGAGTTCGCGGGCATGATCGCCACGTTGCGTTGTCAGGTTGACCGGCCAGTCGGCGGGGTAGGTGCCGAGGAGCGAGGAGAATTCGTTGGCGCTGTGGATGGACCGGCCGCCGAAGCGGATGAGTCGGTCACCGAGGCGGACGCCGGCGATGTAGGCGGAGGAGTCGTCGAGAATCTGGTCGACGATGACGGCGTTGTCGCGATCGAAGACGGTAAAGCCGGCGGTGGCGTGCTGGGTGGCAAGACCGGCGCGGAGCATGGGGATGAAGCGCCGGATCTGGTTGATGGAGATGGCATAGCCGACGCCGACGTTGACCTTGGCCCGCTCTTCGAGGGAGATGCGTCCGTTGATGCCGATGATATGGCCCGCGAGGTCGAAGAGCGGTCCGCCGGAGTTGCCGGGGTTGATGGAGGTGTCGACCTGGATGCAGTCGGTGTAGCGGAGAGCGCGTCCGTCGGCGCCCGCGCCGCCCTGGTAACGGCGGAGACCGGAGATGATGCCGAGGGTGACGGTGGGGGTGTAGTCCTCGGCGAGGAGGAAGGGGTTGCCCATCGCGAGGGCGTAGTCGCCGACGGCGAGGGCGTCGGAGTCGCCGAGGGGGGCGAAGGGGAACTTCTTGAGACTGCGTGCCCGGAACATGGCGACGTCGCCGGTGGGGTCGATGCCGAGGACGTCTATCTCGTAGATCTTTCCGTCGTCGAGACCGGCATCGCCGGCGCGATCTTCGAGCATTCCGGCGACGACGTGGAAGTTGGTGAGGCCGTAGCCATCGGGATCGATCAGGACACCGGATCCGCCGCCGGCGCGGTTGCCGCGATTGAAGAGGCAGGCGGTAGCGGGGCGGACACGACGAATGATCTCGATGCGGGCCTGCTCGTAGGCGCGGACGCGAGTGAAGTCGGTGGTGTCGGCGGAGGGGGTCTGCGTGATCGGGATCGCGCCGAAGAGGAACGCGAGGGCTGCGGTGATATATGTGATCATCGTGGGCGGCCCTCTCGGGTGCGGACGAGCATGGCGTTGGCCCAATCGGCGTGGTCGGAGAGGTCGAGCTCATCGGCGACGTCGCAGACGAGCGTCAACTCGTGGACACCGGTGAGATCGACGGAGACGGTCTCGGGGGCGCGGCCGGCGCGGAGGGTTTTGGATTCGTAGGCGACTTGGGAGTCGGTCACGATGCGGAAGACGACGCTACCGTAAGGGGCGACGGCGTCGTCTATTCCAACGATCGTGGAGAATCGCTCGTATTGTCCGTCGAGGGAATAAGAGACGGCGGTGTAGGCGTGGACGCCGAGGCCGCGGGCGTAAGTCTTTCCGGCGAGTCGGATCGGGCCGCCGGTGACATTGGCGTCGGGCCGGGGGGGCCAGTCGGCGCCGGGCATCGACCGCTGGACGGTTCGGTTTGGTTTGAGGTCGGAAAGATAGACGATACGATCGCTGCGGAGATCGATGAGGCGGATGGATGACCAGGGGAGCGTCAACCGACCGAGGGGGCCGGCATCGAGCGTCACGGTTTCGGCATCGGCCGCGCTCAGGCGGGCGGTGAAGCGGTTGCCGCCGGTCATCAGGACGGTGGCGGGCAGCGGGTTGGCGGGGATGGGGGGGGCGCCGAGGACGAAGCCGTAGACCTGATCCAGACTGCCGGAGCGGGTGCGGTTTCCGAATCGAAAGGTCCAACCGTGTGGATCGAGGCTTTCGAGCGATCCGGGGACGACGACGGCACGGCCCTCTTTGGCGATGATGAGGGTGTCTCGCCCCGGGGTTCGGCTGGCGATTCGTTTTCGGAAGGTCTGCTCGACTTCGTCGATCTCGTCTATAGCGAAGCGGACGGCGGCGAGCGCCCTGTAGGGAATGCGGACGGTGGTCTCGTGACCGATATCGACTGGGATGGCGCGGGGGTCGGCGTCACCGGGTGGCAGGATGCGACCGGTGAGGAGTCCACCGTCGGCGAGGTGAAATTCGCGGGAATGAGTCATGGCGCGTGTGGCAGAGTCGCGGGGGGATTCGGGGGTGATCCGAAGCAGATCCTCGATGGCGGTTTCGTGTATTTTGTCATCGTGTCTATATCGGATTCGGCCGTCTTCGGCGAGAGAGATCTGGTCGGCTGCCAGAGTGCGACCGTCGATGAGGCCGAGGCGGAGGGTTGGTGGATCGGCGCGGAGGCCCTGAGTCGAAAACAGGCCGACTAAAACGACTAGTGCATAAACACATTTGATCATATGGATTTGTCGGGATCGAATCCTGAAAGCCCGGCTGAAGCCGGCTGGAGGGGGTTGTAGATGGCGTCCACCACCGACTGAAGTCGGTGGCAAACAATTTAACTGCATGGCTTGCCGCAGGCGGTTGTATCGATATACCAGGGTCTTTATCACGGGGAGGGGGCATCCTTCGCCAACTGTTTGTAGTATTGCTCGAGCAGTTCGCGGTATTGGCTGGGAAACTGTTTCTGCAGCGTCTGGAGGACCTGCTCTCGTTCTTTGGGCGGCATCTTGCCCCACATTTCGCCGGGCCGAGCCCGTGTGCGGCGCAGTTCGCCGACATCTCCGCCGCCGCTGGGCAGGTTGGAGCGATTCGCGCCGCCGCCGGGATTCTTTCCCCCCGACTTGCCGCCGCCCTTGCCGTCGCCGCCACCGCCGTCACCTCCGGAGTTCTCTTGGTCTTCCGCTTCCTCGATCAGTGCGTCGAGGAGTTCGACGGCCTCGTCCTGCCGATCGAGTACGTCGTCATTGGTGACACCGTGGCCGATCCGCCTGCGGGCGTAGCGAAGGAGGTCGCGGACGTCGCCGAGCCGGCCGGGGGCACGTCGTTTGAGTTCGGTCAATATCTGCATAGCTGTGGTTCGCAACCGATCTGGTGCGAGGGGGTGGTTTTTCAAAAAGTCTTCAAAAGTCGCGTAGGCCTGTTCATATTCCAGGTCGTGCACCTGGCAATAGCCGAGCATAAACCGAAAGTGGTCCGAGGCCGTGGTGTATTGTTCGATGGGATCGTGTGCTGCGCGGACACGGTCGAGCAGGGTCTGACAGCGGGTGATTTGTTCCTGTTCAATCAGGGCCGTCGCACCGAGACCGGCGGCGGCGACGGAGAGATAGGGATCGTCGGATCGGCTGAGGGTTTCGAAGAGTTCGGCGGCGGGGCCGGCTTCGTCGTTATCGAGGAGATCGAGGCCGCGTTTGAAATCGGGCGAGAGGATGGAGAGGGAGAGGTTGATGAAGTCGTTGAGGTCTTCGGACGCCGTTTCGCCGCGCTGTTTTGTGACGAAGGTCTTGGCGTCGGACTCGTAATCCGCGGCCTTGGAAAGATGATCGAGAAAGGCGTCGATGATTTTATCGGGTGGGACGGGCGGGGGTGCGGGTTTGCCGCGGGCGCGTCGGCGTGGGGCGTTCCAGTCGTAGCCGGGGACGGGTGGGAGGG
>CAYXGR010000323.1:2868-4076 GCA_964464525.1 uncultured Planctomycetaceae bacterium | reverse complement strand
GATTCAGATCCTCGCCGAAGTGCTGTTCCATGCGGCTGATCAGGATGTGCAGGAGTTGCCTCGTCTGGAGCAACTCATCCTCCAATCTCTGCACGCGCGTATTCAGGTCGGCAGACTGTGCCTTCTGATTGCTGATCTGGCTCTGCTGAATCAAGTCCCAAAACAGACCCATGATTGGCTCCTTCGATCGTTCACTCCCAGTTGCATAGGCAACATGGGGTATCGCTCAGTTCTTCGGCGCCTTGGCGAGTAGATCGTCCACGAGCTTTTCGATCTGGGGCGCGCCGTGCAGGTCACGGGCGCGGATGATCCCCTCGTGGTCCAGGACGAACAGGCTCGGCCAGCCGTGGATGTTCCAGCGTTTGCTGACGGACATCTCGCCGCCCTCGCAGAGGTTCGGCCAGGTGATCTTGTTCTTCTTCAGCTTCTTTTTCAGAGCCGACCGGCTCATTCGGTCGCTGTTGATCGCCAGCAGGGTGAAGGGTTTGTCCTTCAGCCGCTCGACCAGCTTCCGCTGTGACGGAAGCATCGCGACGCAGCCCCCTCACCAGAAACCCCAGAAATCCAGCAGGACCACCTGACCCTGGTATTGTGACAACCGAACTTCATTCCCGTCGGGGAGTTTGCCCACGATATCGGGCGCCTTGTGGCCGACCTGAAGATGCTCCATCTCGAAGATGAAGGGCGTGGCGACATTCGCCGCCTTCGTGTCGGGGTAGTCCTTCGCAATCTTGTAGAAGAGTATCTTTCCCCGCTCCCGATCGGCCTTCAGACGTTTGGGATCGGGCAACATACCGCGCCGCGAAAAGGGACTGAACAAAGCAGCGGCGAGGTTATACGTCGCATAGGCCGTCTTCTCCCGATCCTTGCTTTCTTTGATCACGGCTTCGTAGTAGGGAACAAGCAGATCCAGATCGACTTCATAGGCCAGGAATTGCAGACGGGTGGAGAGGTCCAGGAACGAGACATCCGCCGCATGATCTCCCTTCAGTCGCTCCATCGCCCAGGCGCTGAGCTTGGTGGCCGCCTTGTCGCCATCGATCTGCCGCACCGGCTGGACATTCATCAACATCCAGACTAGCGCCTCAAGCGCCGGCGGTTTGCCCTTTTCGGTTTCGGCGATCTTCCGAAACCTGGGCATGAAATCTCCGACCGGATGGGTCTTCCAATCGAATGAATCCGACGCCTCGCTCGATTCGACCCACTTC
>CAYXGR010000323.1:0-2768 GCA_964464525.1 uncultured Planctomycetaceae bacterium | reverse complement strand
CCCCTGATATTCCTCACCCGTCGCCGGGCCGGAAAAACCCGTATAAACGGCCTGAATCGTGCCGTCTTCCTTCAGGAAGATCGTGGTCGGGTAGGCTTCAACGCGGTCCAGAAAGGGCAGGGCCTTCGTCGCCTCCTTCTTGTCCGAGAGACCGGCGAGGAGAACGGGAAACTCAATCCCGTGCCGTTTGATAAACCTGCGGACCTGTCGAGCGTCTCGTTCGAAATCGCCGGTGACTTCGAACGCCAGGCCGAGGATGGACAGACCCCTGCCTCGATACTTGTGGTCAAGCTCCGAGAGAAATGCCGAGGCATCGTGACAGTTCGGACACCAGGAGCCGAAGACCTCGATGATCCGAACCGTGCCGGCAAAGGCCGGGTCCGCCGGCGAGCGGAGGGTGCCGCTGAGATCGCGGAATTTCAGCTTTTCAAGGGATACTCGATCGGTGGCTCGACTCAGCATGAAGCCATCGGGCAAGGCAGCCTTGTCGTCGCGGGTGGCGGTCCAGGTTTCGTGCCAGGTGTCGCGCGACTGGAAATCGCCCTTGAGCGAGCCGTCCGGTTGGATGGATGCGTCGAACAAAAAAGCATGTGCCCCGTCGAAACAAGAAAGACGAAGACGACCGGCTTCATAACGGCCGGCGAGGAAGCGGTAGTCTCCCGTCGTCGTCAGAAAAGTACCCACGACGATGCCGTCGGGCCGCTGGTCGAAGATGCCGATCGCGGGCTCGTCGCTCCTGGAAAACCGAACCTTCCATCGACCGGTGATGGATGGATGCGGGTCGGGATTTTTCTCAACCTTGCTCAGAGGTCGAAAACGTCGAACCGAGCGGGAATCGTTTTTCGACAAATCCAATGAGAACTTCAGGGTTGCCCATTTCCCCTTGTCGACGCATTTCTTCCAGACGCCTTCAAACTTCTCGCCACCGGGCCGATCGATCCGGGCGTCGATCCAGGAATCATAATGATCGAAGCCCAGACGGATCGAGTCCGCCCCCCAGCGAACCTCGGGGATCTCAATGCGTTCCGGTCCATTGACAATCCATGCCCGGCAGGCGTTCGCGTCTTTTTGCACATCGAGGATGAACGGCAACGACCCGCCAGGCGTATGAAGCACGGCTCGGTATCGTTGGAGCGACTCACCCGCCACGGTTTGACGGGCGGGGGCGTGACAAACGAACAGCAGGATGGATAGTATGATGTGAGGCGAGTGCATGCGTGCTATCTTACCCCAAGGTGCGGCGGTTGATCCACCGGAGTTCGTGGTAGAAATCGAATTGGATCGCCAGCGTGTAGGTTGGAAACCTGTGTCACAACTCAGGTGATCGGCATGCTTACCCGACCCCAAAGGCCGGGTCGTGTAAGCATGGCACCCGAGCCGTTTTGTGGGTGTGCGTCGACCGCTCCCTCACGGTCGCGGCTCTGATTGGGCGGCGCGGGGTTGTCGTGTCGTTGGATGGATCATCCAGCGGCAGCGAGGCGCATCCGAACGAAACCCTCCAGGCGCGAAGGGAGATCGCACAAGTGGAACCGTTGAGACCGGATCTTCTGATCTCCGCCTATGCCCGAGGGATCTTCCCCATGGGCGTGGAGGGGGAGATTCAGTGGTTTTCTCCCGATCCGCGTGCAATTCTGCCATTGGAAAATTTTCACGCATCGAAGACGCTGAAGCAGACGATCCGGAGTGGTCGGTTCGAAATGCGCATCGACACCTGCTTTCGGGAGGTCATGGAGGCCTGTGGTACGCGTGCCGAGGGAACCTGGATCACGGACGATCTTCTCGATGCCTACGCATGGCTTCACAAGCTCGGGCTGGCGCACAGCGTGGAATCCTGGCACAAAGGGCATCTCGTCGGCGGCCTCTACGGCGTGGCGTTGGGCGGCGTCTTCTTCGGAGAGAGCATGTTTCACCGCATGCGCGACGCGAGCAAAGTGGCCCTGGCGGCCCTGGTCGATCGAGTAAAGACACAAGGCTATACATTGCTGGACATTCAGTTCATGACGCCCCACCTTGAAAGATTCGGAGCCGTTGAGATTTCACGCCACCAATACCTGCGCCGCCTCTCAGACGCGCTCGACATACGATGCGAATTCGCTGAATCCAAAGACGCACACTGATGCCAGGTGTGCCACTGCTTCAAGCAGTGCATGGGTGCCCCATCCTTTCTCAAAAGAAAGGGTGGGGAATAGGCGCGCCCAAACTGTCATGCACCCCTTCCCGGCGGTCGGGGTAGCGATACGACCACGGCCAGACAAGGGCATTTCGAAACCGGGAAGTAATTGATTCTGCGTGCTTTCAAGCAGTGCGTCCGGCCGTGACCGTCATCCCTAAAAACACAAGCACCCCCGATGAAGCATGGCATCGCAGGGGGCGCTTGCATTGATTGATCGGGAAGCAAAGGCTGTACGCCAAATGGCGTTACACCGAGGCATCAAATCCCGATCCGTGATCGTATATCGGGTGGCTTACTTGGTCGGCAAGATGGCGTCCTTCGCCGCCTTGGCAATGCGGAACTTCACGACCTTCTTGGCGGGAATCTTGATCGTTTCGCCGGTTGCCGGGTTGCGCCCCATCCGGGCCTTTCTCTTGACGAGGACCAGCTTGCCGATGCCGGGAAAGGTGAATCCGTTCTTGGCCTCTTTGTAGGCCGTGTTCACCAGGGTTTCCATGAAGGCGACGACTTCCTTTTTAGACATTTCATTCTTTTCGGCGAGGCGATTGATCAGTGCGGACTTGGTCAGCGATTTAGACTTCGACTTGACAGCCAT
>CAYXGR010000322.1:0-4081 GCA_964464525.1 uncultured Planctomycetaceae bacterium | reverse complement strand
TGCCGTGACGTGTAAGCATGGCACCCCGATTTACATCAATGGTGGGCAGTGCCCACCCTACTCATGCTCTGGCAGATTGATTTCCGCCCATAGCGTTGCGGCTTCTCCTGGTGGCGCGGCGGCGAGGATTTCTCCCTGATTGTCGATAATCGTGCTGAGACCGGGGCCCTTGGACTCATCGCCCGTGGTCGCATCGGCGATGGCACATCCGAGGTTTGTCCGCCGGGCCTGATCGGCGATCCGGGCACGGGTCTTCCGTGGGTCCGTATCCATGCCGCCCGGGTGCAGCCGGCACGCCGCGCCCACGACGAGTTGCGCACCTGCCTGGTTCACATGATCCCATGTGCGGGGGTTGAGCCAATCTTCTCCGGTCAAGAGGCCGAGGCGTCCGAGGAGGATGTTGGTGACGGAGATGCCCTCGCCGGGTTGAAAGAAGTCGGATGTCGAATTGAGGAGATACATCTGTCGTTGGGCGAGGCGTACGTCTCCGTCGCGATCGAGCAGGACGCTTGTGAGATAGGGCCGCTTCCCACTCTTTTCAGCCATACCGAAGGCGATGAAGAGGCCCCAGTTTCTGGCTCGCAGGCCGCACGCGGCCGTTGTCTGTCCTTCGACGTGTTCGCAGAGTTCGTTTCGCCCGGCGGCGGAGTCGAGGACATCGGCGAATGCGGGGAGGAGGATGAGGTCGGGGGCCGGATCGGATTCAGCGGCGGCGTCGATAGCATTCAGCGCGGCCTGGAGGTTGGCCGTTCGGCGGTTGGGATGAATCGTGAGTTGGACCACGGCGATTCTCATGAACCGGCTCCGTGGGTGGCTTTTGAATCGGAATCATCTGTAAGACCCGGATCCCCTTTTGATGAGAAGACCGGTCCCCAACCGAGCTTTTGGAGAATCCTGTCTTCCTGTTCGTGTATCCGGGCGGACTCTTCGGGGGTGTGATCGTCAAACCCGCAAAGATGGAGACAACCGTGGACGACGTAGAGGAGCAGTTCCGCGTGCCAGTCGGTCTTTCGGGATCGTGCCCGTCGGCGGGCGACCGATTTGCAGACGAGCAGTTGGGCTTCGACTCGGTCTTCAACGTCATCGTCCCGGAGATCGAAGGTCAGGACATCCGTGGTCGAATCCTGATTGAGCCAATGTGCGTGTTGTCGGCGCATTTCGGCGTCACCGATGATGGCGATGTCCAGGGTTCCGTGACGGATATGGTGTGTTGTCAGCGTGGCTCGGGCGGCCTTACGGATGGGGGATTCCAGGCCATCGGGGGAGTCATTGATGGTGATCGTCAACTCCCGGTTTCGGCCACCGGAAGGGGGCTCCTGATCGTCATACGGATCGGTATCGCTCATGCGGTTTGGGCCTGAGTCTCCGAGTGTTCCGCGGCGGTTGGATAGGCCACTCGGCCATGGTGAATGGCGCGGAGGCTTTTGACGAGACTCTGCTCGACTTTGGCGAGTTCCTTGAGGGTGATGTCGCAGTCGTCGAACTGGCCGTCCATGAGTCGGGCCATGAGGATTTCGTGAACGACGGTTTCGATTCTTCCCGAGGTTGGATCTTGCAGGGCTCGGACGGCGCCTTCGACACCGTCGCACAACATGAGGATGGCCGTTTCTCGCGAACGAGGCTTGGGGCCGGGATATCGAAATTCGGTATCACTAATTTCGCGGGTGTTCTGACCGCTGGTTTTGGCTTCCTGGGTCGCCAGGGTGTGGAAGTATTTGACGACGGTGGTTCCGTGGTGCTCGGCGATGAAGTGGTGGAGGACGGGTGGCAGGCGATGTTCGCGGGCGAGGGCCAGCCCGTCTTTGACGTGGGCGAGGATGACCAGGAGGCTCATAGTGGGTGCTAGACCGGAATGGGCGTTGATCTTGGCCTCCTGGTTTTCGGCGAAATAGTGAGGCTTGCAGATCTTTCCTATGTCGTGGTAGTAGGCGCCGACGCGTGCGAGGAGACCGTTGGCTCCGATTTCCTCCGACGCGGTCTCGGCCATGCTGCCGAGAAGCTGGCTGTGCTGGAAGGTGCCGGGCGCCTTTTCGAGGAGTTGTCTCTGGATGGGCTGGCTGGTGTCGGCCCATTCGAGGAGGGTCTGGCTGGTGGTGATACGGAATGCCATTTCGATGACGGGCAAGAGGATGTTGACGAGGGTGAGCCCGGCCAAGGCGGCGGGTGCGGCATAGACCACGTCGGCTCCGACGTCCTGGCCATCGGAGAGTGCGATGAGCAGTGCGCTGAAGCTGGCGACGGCGGCGGTGATGGCGCCGACGGCGAGCATCTTGAGGCGCGTTCGGACTTCACGAAGCATGAGAACCGTGATGGTGGTGGCGCTGAGCAAGACGACGATCAGGCTGTAGGGGGCACTGAGCGCGAGGACCGAGAGGATGGCGAGGGCCGAGGTGGCGCCGAAGGCGAATACCTGTGAATAGGCAATGGTCAATATGGCGGCGGTCATGGTGACGGCGGTCACGCTCCAGATGGGGGAATCGGTCACCTGGAGGAGAATGAAGCGTTCGAAGAGCAGCATGAGCAGGAGGAGACCGGCGACGGCGAGGGATCTGGGGGCCTTGCGGACGATTCTCGGCTGGGTATGGATGGTGAAGATCGTGAGCCCGATGGTGACGAGCATGATCACCCCGAGCAGGCCGATTCTTTTGTTTCGCCATTGGGCACGGAGCTCTGCGTTGACGCTGCGCTGCTTGAGGTATTCCTGGTGTTCAATCTTGAGGAGGGCCAATGCTTCGCGGTCGATCTTGCCGGCCTTGATCATTCGGTCGCCGGCCTTGTATTTGTCCATGACCGGCTCGACGTGATCGGCTTCGACGAGGCGATCCTTGGTGTAGGGGGCGTCGAATACATAGAGGGGTTTGAATTCCTGGTTATCGGGTGAGATGGATTTGATGATGATGTTTTCGAGGACCTGTCTGATTTCGTCGGGGAAGACATATCGGATGAGGCGGCTGGCGAGTTCTTCGACGTCTCGTGGATTGGAGGCGTAGTTCAATCGCTCCTTGGGGACGGGTCGAAAGACGCCGTCGCCGCGATCGAGCATGACGTTGCTGGCGGTGCTGCGAATGTCACGCTCGACTTCGGCACGCTCGATCATTTCCTCGTTGATCAGCCGGGAGGCGAGGGCATCGACGTTTCGTTTGAATTGTTCGCTGCCGGCCTGATCGGTGACCGATTTGAGGACGGTGAATGCCTGTTCGTCCAGCTCCCAACGATCGGGATTGGTTTTCTGGTAGGATTCGAAGTTTTCGGAGGCCTTGACGGCGGCGTGCAGATCGCGGAATTCGGCCTGGATTGTGTCGACGAGGGCCTTGTCGAGTCGGAAATAGTTGGGCACGCCCTGCCGGGTCTTTCGCCTCAGTTCCTCCGTTTGAAATTGATTGACGCGTTGGAAATCGACCCTGGACAGGACGGGTCGCTTGAGGATTTGACCGACCGAGTAGGTGAGGGGTTCGTCACCGGAGATGACGATGAAGGTAGCGAGGGCCCAGAAGGCCGCAGCAATGACGAGCGGCCATCCGAGGATTGCACGGAATCGTGGGATCCAGGGCGAAGGGCCGTTGGCCGATTTTCGCCGAGAATCCGAGGATCGCTGAGAACCGCTATTTCCGAAGTTCCACATGATCATGCCCGCCGACCCGCGGCGGATCCGACACCTTCGTCATTACCCACGGACACCCCACGCCGGGGCGGGTAGGTGAATCGGAAATGTTACAATACTCCGCTCCGGCATCAAAATATAGTATCGCTCCCATGTTCGTCCTGCCTGACAAAAAACGGGGGATATGTGTACAAAGGGCGTCTGATTCACGGGTTATGCACACTGGACGGAATGCTCGTTATGTGTTGAATTGATTGTAACTATTTACAAATAAATGCATTACGGATATTTTTCTCATATCTTTCGAGGGATCGCCTATTGTATTCGATACTATCGTTATAAGCGTTACAAAGTGATCTAATTCCAGGAATTGGAACATCATCCTTGGTCACGAGTGGGTCGGGTTTTGTGGTTGAGTCTGAGCAGGCTCACCACTGCCAAGGCACGATCCTTGGGGATCGTTCCTTGACAGTGCCACCC
>CAYXGR010000321.1:2412-4085 GCA_964464525.1 uncultured Planctomycetaceae bacterium | reverse complement strand
GTCACCCCCGCCACCACGTTGTTCCCGGTCCCATCGGTGTCGTAGGGATTGTCCGGAATCGCATTGGTCATCACGGCATTGGCCGTAGTGAAGACCGCCAGTGAGGGATAGGAGAGATTCCCGCCACCCGCCGCCGTGACCGAGTGGGCATAATAGTTGGCAACGGCCGCGCGCATCGCACCCAGCGCACCCTTGCACGCCGCCGCCTTCGCGTCCGTGCGATAATCCAGATAGACGGGCAGTGCGACCGCGGAGAGAATCCCGAGGATCACGATGACCGTCACAAGTTCGATCAAAGTGAAACCCTTCCGCGCCTGTGTGTTCTTTCCGAAGTACATTCCGCTCATGTTTCGACTCCTTGTGTAAGATCCTCCAGGGACAGCCTCCGAGTGCAACCCGGCATGGGGCAGACAAGTCCCCTGCAAAGGTGCCTACGCGGTCCCGACGATTTTCAACAACTTCCACATCGGCAGGAAAATGGCCAGCGCAAAGAAAAGAACCACCGCGGCCAAACCGATAACCATCACCGGTTCGATGAGGGTTGATAATAACTTGATGCCCTGCTTGGATTGCATGGTGTAATACTTGCGCAGGTAATCAAAAATCTGGTCGGTCCGCCCGGCCTGTTCACCGATCGCGAGCATCCGCTTGACCAGCGGCGTGAGACACTTCGCCTCCGAAAACGCCTCCGTCAGCGAGTGCCCCCCTTCGACCGATCGCTGTATGCCGCGAACATCCTCGCGAATGGATTCATTGGTCATGCTGTCCGCCGTGACGCGAAGCGACTGCGTGATCGGCAGAGCCGCGTTCATCAACAGATCCAGCAATTCGATGAATCGCGACATATAGATGCCCAGCAGCAGATTGCCGAAGACCGGCAGCTTCAAGAACCGATGGTCCAGCCAGGAACGGACGGTCTTGAACCCCAGCAGATGCCGCAACAGAAAATACAATCCAACCAGCCCCCCGATGATCAGAAAATAGTGATTGATCATCGCGTCGCTGATTCCCATCAGGATTTTCGTGGGCAGCGGAAGATCGCTCTTGAATTCCTCAAAAAGTTCCGCGAACTGCGGAATCACGAAGATCAGAAGCACAACCGTGGCCAGTATGAGCGAGCACACGACCAGTGCGGGGTAGGTCATGGCCGTTCGTATTTGGCTCCGTGTCTCATTTTCCTGCTCCTGATAGCGAGCCAACGCCGACAGCACCTCGGGCACCTTCCCCGCCACCTCGCCGGCGGCCAGCGTCTTGGTATAGAGCACGGGAAAGAGTTCGGGTTCGGCGTCCATCGCGTCGGCGAGGGTCCGCCCCCCCTCGATGCGACCCACCATCCGCTTGACCGCGGCACGAAGGACGGGATGCGATGTCTGATCCCCCACGGCCCGCAGGCCCGAGATGATCGGGATGCCGCTTTCCGCGACGGCGGACAATTGGTGAGTAAAATCGAGCACCGCGCGTCGAAGGGCCTTGCCGCCGGAAGTCTTCCGTACGCGCCGCGATTTCGCGGCCTGCTTCCGCGCGGACGAAGCCCCTGACATCTGAACGCTGATCGGAGTCCGCCCGTCATGCTCAACGCGGGCCACGGCGGCACGTTCGGATTCGGCGTCAACCGTCTCGTGACCGATCTTCCCGTTTGCCCCGGCATATTGAACGACAAATTTTGACACAGT
>CAYXGR010000321.1:0-2312 GCA_964464525.1 uncultured Planctomycetaceae bacterium | reverse complement strand
TTTCGACGTTTCGACGTTTCCCCGCCCTAGCACCGCCCCGCAATCCGAGCAATCTCCTCCACCGTCGTCAGCCCCTGCCGAATCTTGTCTACTCCATCTTCCACGAGAAAACGCATCCCGTCTTCCCGTGCCTGCCTCCGTATCGCTTCCGATGGCTCGCCACGAACGATCAATTCGCTGTATCGCTCGTCGATCTCGAACAATTCATACAGCCCGACACGCCCGACATAGCCCATTCCCACGCAGCGCCGACATCCCTTGCCCCGCATCGGTTCGAACGATGGATCACCGGGATCCAGACCGATGGCTTTTATCAGATGCGCGGGCGGCGAGTCAGGCTCCTTGCACTCCGGACAAATCTTCCGACACAGCCGCTGGGCAAGCACCGCCAGCAATGAAGACGATATCAAATATTCCGCCACCCCCAGATCCCGAAAGCGAGCCACCGCGCTGATGGAATCATTCGTATGCACCGTGCTCAACACAAGGTGACCGGTCAGCGCCGCCTGCACCGCGATCTGAGCCGTCTCGCTGTCCCGAATCTCCCCGACCATGATCACGTCCGGATCCTGACGCAGCATCGAACGCAGACCGCTGGAGAAAGTCAGATCCGCCTCCGGATTAACCTGCACCTGACGAATCGAGCTCGTCCGGTATTCGACCGGATCCTCAATGGCGATGATGTTTTTCTGCGGCGAGACAAGGCTCCGCAAGGCGGCGTAGAGCGTGGTCGACTTACCCGAACCCGTCGGACCGGAGATGAGGATCATCCCATGCGCGTTTGACACGACCCCCTGAAACCGCTCCAGCACACTCGGATCCATTCCCAACTCGTTCATCGAAATCGATTCCGATTCGTTCCGCAGGATCCGCAAAACAACCGCCTCGCCGAATATCGACGGCAACACGGCGACACGCAGGATCACCTCGATGCCGTCGTTGCGGTGGTCGATCGCACCATCCTGCGGAGCACGCGTCTGGGAAATATCCAACTGAGCGAGAATCTTGATGCGCGAGACCAGCGCGCGATGCAATCCCGGCGGCGGCGCGGCGATTTCGCGGAGCACCCCGTCCACGCGAATCCGAATTCGCAACTCTCCATCACCCGGTTCAATGTGAATATCCGAGGCCCCCTGACGAACCGCCTCGTTGATCAGATCGTTCACCAGTCGAATGACCGGCTGGGATTCGTCGCCCCCTTCGTCTTCCGCCACCTCAACCAGTGATTCCGCAAGGCTGGATTGCTCCAGATACTTGTTCGCACCATGCGCCCGTTCAATCAGTCCGAGAATATCGCTCCGGCTTCCCGTGCAGACATCAACCTCTTTCTTGGTCAGCCTCCGCGTCTGATCGATGCCGGTCAGATCATTCGGATCTTCCATGACCAGCGTGATGACGCCGTCAAAGTCAAAGAGCGGGTACATGACATGTCGCCGGGCCAGTTCTTCGGAGATCAGCTCCGAGTTCTGCAATCGCGGGATGTATTCCGACAGGTCACAATAGGGAAATCCCAAACGCAGCGCCCGGAGAGATTGAATCTGCGTCTCATTGAAGATGCGTTTCTTCCGAAGGATCGTTTCAAGATCGGTGGATTGATCCGCGGCCTCGATTTCCGCGGCCTCGACTTCAGCCGGCGCAAGAAGGCCCTCCGTCAGCAGTTGATCCCGCAATTCGTTCGTCGCGTTATGAACCACCTTCCGCCCCCGCAGCCACGGCCTCGTCCCGTTCCCGGCGTGATTCATCTACCGCCTGAACCAACCGCCGCTCGTCCTCCCCATCCGCCTCCAGGAATTGAAGCCCCACCTGGTAGGTGGGTTTGTGATCGATCATCTTGCATCGCCGCGCGACGGCCCGGATCTTCAGGAGTTGATCGGCCACGACCTGATCCGCGGCCGCACCGGAAATATGCAGCGTCATCCGAAGATTCTTGGGAATATAGAACCCGCTGGATAACCCCACACCCCCCCCACTCACATCGATCACCGCCAATCCAGACAGTGCGTCCGGAAAACTCATGCGAAACTGATCCGCATGGTCGGGATGCGGCTCGATCCGAGCCTCGAAGGAGGTAGCGTGGCGCTGAAATTGGCGCGCATGTTCGTTTGTCGATTCACCCGGCATGACACCTCTTCATCGGGTGGTATACACAACCGATTCAGCGACCAGGGAATTGTGTTTCTAACAACCCGATAAAGATTCGCCGGAAAGAAGCGCCCTACCGATACTGAAGACATGACGCCGATAACAACGCCGGGGTGGCATGCCCAAGCAACAGGGTGGCATGCCCAAGCAACGGGGTGGCATGCCCAAGC